>JAJDDV010000054.1 GCA_029260135.1 Phycisphaerae bacterium
TCATCAGGCTGCGCTCTCGCGCGTCGGATCGACGCCGTTCGTCCGAACGGTTCTCAGCCACCGATATACGGACGGAACATTGAGATCTGTCGGCCGGATGTGTCATTTCAGAGAAGTCCGCTGCGATGGGACGTTGACCGGTTGCCGTCGCGGTCTCCATATCATACGTCTTAGGTAGAGGAATTGCGCGTTCCCCGGGGTCCGGACTTCGGCAGGGGGGCGCTGGGAGATGGGTGCGGAAACTCCGCGGTCTCAGTGCGGAGCGGATGCGTTGCCGGCCATGAAAAGCGTCTATCGACAACTCGTGATTTGTTGCGGCTTTCTCGTTTGCCTGTCGGGTCTGTCCGCCGTTTTGGGTGGCGGTGCGCGCCTGCGTGAAGACGGTGTCGCGACACGCGGGGCGGATGGCGGTAGTGCTGCGACGCAGGGGACAGAGGCCGCTGCCGAAACGGAGGGCTCGAGTGAATTCGCCGCGGCGCGCGCCTTCTTGTCACGATGGGGCTGGGCGGCGAGCTGGGGCGGTGCGGTCTTACTCTGTGTCTATCTGGGCGTGCTGGCTCGTCGGCTCGGTCGAGATATGTCGCTGTTGCGCGAGGGCGTTTCGCGTTTGGATCATCGAAACGCAGACATCGAGCTTCAAAGTTTCACCTTCGAGGAGCTTCGACAGTGTGCGGATGATCTTGCGAGTATCGGTACGCAGATTCAGGCGGAGCAAGGTCGTCTGACGAAGCACGCATCGCACGATCCACTGACGGGGTTGCCCAACCGCCGTGCGATGGAGAATGTCCTGGCCAAGGAGGTGGCGGCGGCGAAGCGATCGGGTTGGCCGATTTCGGTGGTGATGGCGGACCTCGATCATTTCAAATCGTTCAACGACACCTACGGTCACCAGGCGGGGGACGCTGTGTTGATCCGCGCGGCGGGCCGGATGGCGAGTATGGTTCGAGAGATGGATACCGTCGCGCGATTTGGCGGCGAGGAGTTTGCGGTCATTCTTCCGAACGCCTCCCTGTCGCAGGCGGCGGAGATCGCGGAGCAGCTTCGTGATGCGTTGCGCTGTGATCCGATGGTGGTCGATAATGAGACCCTTCGGATCAGCGCGAGTTTCGGTGTGGCCGAGCTGCAGGCTTGTGGAGCCGCCAGCCCGGAGGCGTTGATCAAGAGGGCGGACCTTGCCCTGTATGAGGCGAAGGAGGCCGGCCGGGATACGGTGGTTTCGGCGTCTCAGGCACCGCGCGGCGAAGATTCGAAGGAGAGCGGTGACTGCGTGGAGCCGGCGGCGTGCGAATCGCCGGGACGTCGGCCGGAGCACATCACTGAAACGAGCATCGACGCCGACACGATGGCGCTGATGGGGTCGACGTATTCGATGCTGCGGTTGATTCCGGATCGACATCGCGTGGCGCACGACATGATCCAGCAGATGGTGGCGATTCTCGAGTGCCGCGACGCTGCGTTGTATGTGAGTGAAGGCGGGGAGGATCACCTGGTTCGTGTGGCGGCGGTCGGTGCGTGCGACGACGATGTCGATGGTTCGCGGGTCGCGGATCCGGAGTTGACGTCGTGGTTCACGACGATGCGGTCTACCGAATGCGGGTGTACGGAGCGGTCGGTGGATCTCTACGACATCGGGGTCCGTGACGAAGAGACCGGACATCGCATGGTCCGCATCCCGCTGGTCGTGGGAGATGAATGGGTGGGCGTTCTGGTGGTGCAGGACGCGCCGCCGGCACGGATGATTACGCACCATCACCATTCGCTGCTTTCGGCCGTCGTGTTGATCGGTGGTTCGGCGCTGAGAGTCTGTGACGGGTACTCGTCGCAGGAGCGGCACTGGATCGGTCTGACGGACATGTTGTGCCAGATGGCTCAGCGGGAGAACAGCTACAAGCGTGATCACGCGGAGCGGGTGAGCATGCTGTCGGTCCAGATTGCCCAGAGCCTGGGGCAGAGCAGCACCGAGGCGCTTCGAACGCTGCGCCTGGCGGCGATGCTACACGACTTGGGGGAGACGGCGGTCCCGAAGCGCATTCGCGAGAAGAAGGGCAAGCTGCGGATGTCGGAGCGGGCGCAGCTTCAGCAGCATCCGCGGTTGGGCGCGCAGATGGTGTCCGGCTTGTCGAGCATGAGTTCGTTGGGGCGGCTCATTCGTCACCATCACGAGCACCACGACGGAAGCGGGTATCCGGATGGCCTGACAGGTGACGAGATTCCCTGGGAGAGCCGGGTGATTGCAGTGGCGTCGGCGTATGTGGCCATGACGTCAGAGCGGCCGTATCGGGCGAAAATGCCGGAGTCGGTGGCGATGTCGCGCTTGCTGTCGTCGGCGGGGACGCAATTCGATCCGGAAGTAGTCGACGCGTTCATGACCTGTCAGGAGAACGAGTCGCTGGCTGCGAATCTTCGCGAGTGTGCCAAGGCGACCGGCGCGCCGGCGTTGACCTGAGACGCAAACCACCTCACGCCCGAATCGCTTTCCTCGAGGCGACGAGTCGGCCAGAATGCGGGTTGTCTGGGTTCTGGTGGCCTTGAGCGCGGTTTCGGTGAGAGGACCTTTCATCCTCGCTGTGGGACTTCTGCTTCCGGTGCTTGGCGCGTGCGCGCCGAACCGGCCGGGCAAGGATTCCCCGCGGCGCAGGTTCACGCCTTCTACAATCCCCGGTATGGAAACCCGGCGACCGACGGGCAGTGGCGACACTGGAATCACGAAGTGCCGCTTCGCGACGGCGTCGGCGAGCGGTTCACATAGACGTCTTGCGCGGCGGGCGGGGGGATGCCACTGGCGGCTCGTCTGCCAGTGCGTTACACGCCTGGTCCGCGGGATGTACGCCGGTCAACCTGGTAGGGGCCGCTGCGAGCGTGGGAAGAAATCAGAAACGAATCTTTGGAGATCGCGGCTACGGATCCAATTCGTTGGTCTTGCATCTTGACAGGCTTCTCCGAGTGTTCCCTGCGAGATAGATTCCGAGACTCTGTGCGGACCAAAACTCCATCTGCGCGACCTCTTCAGCAAACGTGTCTAGGCGGCATGCGGTGAATGGCGCTGCATGGCACCCACGGCCTCGATTCGCGTCGGCGGCGCACCGCCATCCCGCTCCGTGCGGCCAGCCGACCGGTTATCGGATGCCGCGCACGCAGAAGATGGCGCATCGGCGTGAACGTGGTAATCTGGAGGCAGGACTGTGGAGAGCGATCGATCGCATGGATACGTACGCGACAACACACGCAACGCTGCTGATTCGCCTGCGAGACGGGGCGGACGCCGCGGCGTGGCAGGAGTTCCACGATCGCTACGGCGCGCTGGTTCGCGGATTCTCGCGGCGGCGCGGCCTGCAGTCGGCGGACTGCGACGATGTCGTTCAAGATGTCTTGCTCTCGATGAGCAAGGCCATGCCGGCGTTTCGATACGATCCGAGCAAAGGAAAGTTCCGCTCCTACCTCAAGACGGTCACGCTGCACGCCATTTTCAAAAAAAGCCATCAGAAACGAGGCGAAGCCACGCTAGAACGGATAGAGGAGGCGACTCGCTTTGCCGACGGCGACGCCGAAGTGGAGGAGGTCTGGGAACACCAGTGGCGGCAATACCACCTGCGCATGGCGATGCGCGTGATCGATGCGGAATTCGGTGAGACGAATCGCAAGGCGTTTCGGCGTTACGCCGTCGAGGGCGGAGACGCGCGACAGACGGCGGAGGAACTGGGGATGAGTCTCGATCAGGTGTACCAGGCCAAGTCTCGCATCACAAAGCGGCTTGGCCAGTTGATCGATCGCCAGGTGCAGGAAGAAGGATAACACGCGGCCGGAAGCGACATGGCAACCTCATCCAGTTGGTTTCATGACGAAGAGCAGTTGCTGCGTGAGCTTCAGGACGGCGACTGGGAATCCGGTGCGGTGTCGACGGGGGCACCGGCTGCGGATGACGGTGAACCTCCAAGGTTCCCGGAGCGGATCGGGCGATATGCAGTCACGCGTGTGATCGCGTCGGGCGGCATGGGAACCGTCTACGAGGCAATTCAGGAGCAGCCGCACCGAAGCGTGGCCGTCAAGGTTCTCAGGCACGGAGTGGCATCGCGTTCGGCGATGCGCCGTTTCGCGTACGAATCCGAAGTGCTGGCGAAGCTTCGACATCCGGGCATCGCACAGGTCTACGAATCGGGGACGCATGACGACGGAACGGGTGTCGTTCCATTCTTCGCGATGGAGTTCGTCCCGGATGCGAAACCGATCACCGCTTACGCGCGCGAGAAACAGCTTTCGACCCGGGATCGTCTGGAGCTCTTCACGCGCGTGTGTGAGGCTGTCCATCACGGTCACCTGAAGGGCGTCATTCACCGCGATCTCAAGCCCAGCAACATCCTTGTCGACGGTGACGGCCAGGTAAAAGTGATCGACTTCGGCGTCGCGCGCGGGACGGACTGCGATGTGGCGATGACGACGCTGCGAACGGGGCTTGGGCGTCTTGTCGGCACGCTGCAATACATGAGCCCGGAGCAGTGTACGGCCGATCCGGATGACCTCGACACGCGCTGCGACGTATATTCGCTCGGCGTCGTACTCTTCGAAGTGCTGTCCGGGCAGTTGCCGTACGACGTGGGCAAACGTCCGGTGTTAGAGAGCACGCGTGTGATCCGCGAGCAGCAGCCGTCGCGCCTGAGTGCGGTCGTCGCGGCGCTGAAGGGTGACATCGAGACGATTGTCGTCAAAGCCCTCGAGAAGGAGCCGCAGCGCCGTTACTCGTCGGCGGCTGAGTTGGCCGGGGATATCCAGCGGTTCCTACGAGGGGAAGCGATCCTCGCCCGCGCGCCGAGTCTGGCCTACCAGGTTCGAGTCTTTGCCCGACGGAACAGGATGGCGTTCGGGGCGATGGCGACGCTCATGGTTGTGCTGGTGGCTGGGATTACGATCAGCGCGTGGCAGGCGTTGCGTGCGACGCGTGCAGAGAGGCTGGCGGAACAGCGTCTGGTCGACGCAGAGCGGCAGGCGAGTATTGCCGAGGCGGTCAATGCATTTCTGAATGATGATCTTCTCGCGTCCGTCGATCCATCCAGGACGCCGGATCGTGAGATCACCATGCGAGAAGTGCTTGACGCGGCCTCGGAGCGCATCGCCGGCGAGTTTGTTGGCGAGCCGCTCGTTGAAGCTTCCATCCGCGCGACGATCGGTCGAACCTACTTGACTCTTGGAGATCTCGAAGCGGCCCAGCCGCATTTGACGGCAGCGGAGGCGATCCACGCCAAGCGGCTGGGCGATGACGACGTGGTGACGCTGCGGACGCGGACCCAACTCGGCAAGCTGCTCAGCGCTCGAGGCCGGTTCCCCGCGTCGGAGGCGCTGCTTCGGACTACGGTGCGGCGTCAGCGCCGGATTCTTGGCGACGTACATCCCGACACGGTTGCTGCGATCAATCTTCTGGGGCACGTCCTGACGCAGCAAGGCAATTATCGAGCGGCGGAGCCGTTGCTCCGCGAGGCGCTGAAGACCGAACCGACGTTCGCGACGCTGAACAACCTTGCCAACGTGCTAGGCCGCAGGGGAAAGTACGTTAAGGCGGAATCGTACTATCGGCAGACGCTGGCGTTGCAGGAGCCCGTTCTGGGCACCGAGCATCCGGATACGCTGCAAGTCATGAACAACCTCGGCATCGCGTTGTGGTTTCAGTCGAGAAACCAAGAGGCCGAGGAGGTCTTCAGGCAGACACTCGAGATCGAACGCCGTGTGCTGGGCGATGAACATCCCGAGACACTCAAGACAATGGGCAACCTCGGTTTGATTCTCCGAAATCAATGTCATTATGCAGAATCGGAGGAGGTGTTCGTCGATCTGCTCGAGGTACAGCGCCGCGTTCTGGGCGAGGACCATCGCGATGCCCTCGCGACAATGTCGAATCTCAGCGCGGTTCTTCTCGACGAAGGAAAGTACGCCGAGGCGGAGTTGTTCTGTCGCGATACGCTGGAGCGACAACGACGCGTGCTAGGGGGCGATCATCCCGACGCGCTTGCGACGATGCACAATCTCGTGAATCTCTTGCGAGCACACGGGCGCATTTGTGAGGTCGAACCGCTGATCGAAGTGCTTCTTGATCATCGGCGCGCGGCGGCTGAGCGAAGAGACGCCGGCCCCCGCGAACTCAACGACTACGCGTGGTTGCTGCTGACTTGTCATCCGCCATCGAATCGAGACGTGGCCGGTGGACTGGCGGTGATTCAGAAGGCGATCAAGCGGAGCGGCGGCAAGAACCTGCGGAGTCAGTTTCTCCTGGCGATCGGTCGGCTGGTGTCGGATGATCCGTCCGCGGCGTGCGAAGTCTTCAAAGAGGCGATGGCTTCGCTCTCGCCGGATGAGTCGTGGATTCGCACGCAGCTCGAGACGGGGCTGGTCTTTGCGCTGGGCCGAAACGGCCTTGAAGAAGATGCGGCGGGTTTGCGGGAGCAGATTCGGTTACGCGTATCTCAGTCCCATGGTGAGCGTCAGGCCGAGCTTGTGGAGCGGATGACCTCTATGGCGCTAATGCTGCTCGAACGGGGCGACTACGACTTGTTCGGCGGATTCTGCGGCGCGGTGGCGCAGGCACGCCGTGGGATCGTTCCGCAGGACGGGTCCGGCGCCGCGCATCTGATCGTGGCGTTTGCCGTTTCGCTCGTACACGAAGGGCGGTTCGGCGAGGCGGAACCGTTGCTGCGAGCGTGCGTGGAGATTCGCAAGCTCGCGCACGACGAAGGCGACTGGCGCATCGCCGACGTTCAGCGTGTCCTCGGCGCGTCGTTAACGGGGTCGAAGCGATACCCTCAGGCGGAACCTCTGCTGCGTGATGCGTACGTTCAACTTCGCGACGGTCCGACCGCCCCATCTGATTCCGTCCGACAGACCATCGAGCATTTGATCGCACTGTACGATGCGTTGGGGGACCCGACTGAGGCGACGGTGTGGCGGGAACTCCTGGCGAAGCATCCGTCCGACTCAACCGGCGACTGAAGCAACACCCGGCAGCCCGTTTCTCCAACCAAAGTGATTCCCGTTCCATAGAACGCCAGGATTTTCTGTCAGATCGCCAAGCCTGCGCGATAGGTCCCCACGTACCGGTATGCCCGGTGACACTTGTTGGATCGGTTCATCGACACGGACATTCGCGGAAGACAGTCATGACACGACTCTCGGTCGGCATTGCGTTGTTCTCGACAGCCGGGATGGTGATCGCCGCCACGGCCCTCGATCACCGTGACACAAACGCTCGCACCGTCGAATACGAACTGGGCTGGGGCGGTGTCGGCGGCGGCGGCGCTGTGCTTTGCGAAGGCGGCGACTTCAGCCTCTCCGGCACCGTTGGCCGTCCGAGTGACGTCGTGTTGACCGGCGACACGTACACCGTGAGCGGCGGTTTCTCCGTTCCGGCGCCGCCCGGTGACTGCAACACCGACGGAGGCGTCGACCTTACCGATTTCGACCCGTTTGAGGAGTGCCTTATAGGCCCGCTCGGCGGGGCGCTGCCTTCAGACTGTGGCTGTTTCGATGTCGATCTGAACGACGCCATCGATCTGAGAGACTTTGGCCGTCTCCAAAGAAGATTCGGCGGTTCCTGAGTGCGTCCGCCGCGACGGCAAAGGAGAAAAGCGATGTCACGAAATGCGATGATGGTGTGGTTGGCTTTGCTCTCGCCGCTGGCGGCGTCCGATCAGGTCTTCGGACAAACCAAGCTCGGCACGGCCATGAGCTACCAAGGACAGCTCAAACAGGGGACGCTTGTCGTCGATGACACGTGCGACTTTGCGTTCAGCCTGTGGGACGATCCGATGGACACCAACGTCGGCCACCAGATCGGCGCGACGGTGGTGTTCGACTCGAACGCAGCCACACCGGCGCCGCTCCAAGTCGTCAACGGTCTCTTCCGTGCAGAACTCGACTTCGGCGCCGATGTCTTCACGGGCGACGCCCGCTGGCTCGAGATGAAGGTCTGCTGTTCCTCACCTTGCGCGCCGGCACTGACGAGACTTACACCGCGCCAACCGCTAACGCCCGTGCCATACGCGCTCGCGCTGCCGGGACTGTGGACCGTCAACAACGTGACGAGCCCGAATGTCGTGGGCGGGTGGGATCAGAACGACGTAACTGCGGGCGTGGTCGGTGCGACGGTGGCCGGCGGCGGCACACCGGAACTCATCGGCGGAAACCCAAGGCCCAACAAGGTTACCGACAATTACGGGACCATCAGCGGCGGAACGGGAAACCGCGCGGGCAACGGCGACGCGACACTCGATAACGCGCTGCACGCCACCGTCAGCGGCGGTTACGCCAACGAGGCTCGCGAGGCGGTCTCAACTGTTGGCGGGGGATGGGGAAACCGAGCCCTGGCAGATCGCACGACGGTGGCGGGGGGATGGAACAATCTGGCCAGTGCGCGGGGTGCCACGGTCAGCGGCGGGCGCGACAGTCAAGCGACGGGATCCTATGCCACCGTTCCGGGCGGGAACGCGAACATCGCATCGGGTGACTTCAGCCTGGCGGCGGGATGGAAGGCGCGGGCGGCACACAACGGTGCGTTTGTGTGGGCTGACTCGGCGAACGCCGCGTTTGCGTCGACGGACATCGATCAGTTCCTCATACGTGCGGGGGGCGGTGTCGGGATCGGAACGGCCGCCCCGCAGGATGCCCTCGAGGTCAGCGGCGGCGTGGTCACGCTCGATACGGGCTCGGGCGGTGCGCTCACCGGCATTCGAATCCGTGAGGACGATGCACTGCGTTGGACACTTCTCTACCGAACCTGGCAGGACGATGACCTCGAAATCTACGACGAAACCCGCGGTCGGCAGGCCATGATCTTCAAAGCCGGCACCGGGTATGTAGGGATTGCCACCCCCGATCCAACATCCATGTTGACGGTCAACGGGGCGATCGAGTCGACCGCCGGGTTCAAGTTTCCAGACGGAACCGTCCAGACCACAGCGGGCGGAGGAGGAGGCGTTTCGCTCTGGTCAGCCAACGGTAGTGACATCTTCTACAACGCGGGAAACGTGGGCATTGGAACCAACGCGCCGGAGACGGCGATGAACGTCAAAGGCGACATCCGGTCGGACAACGGGAATCAAGAGGTTACCGTCGGCAACGCCAGCGACAACGGATACGGGATGGCCATGAGAATGTTCTGGCCCGGGCTCTACCCCAACCCACCGAAGTTCGGAAAGGCCGACATTGTCTATGACGGCGATGTACTGAAGCTCCTCGCAGCCGGAGGTCCGGTTGCGCCCGCGGACATGAAAGGCATGGCGATCACAAACAACGGTTGGGTCGGCGTTGGATATGATGCGCCCGGTAGCAAGGTCCACATCGTCGAGGACGTGGCCGGTCTCGCCTACGCGCTGAAGCTCGACAACCCGCATCCCACCATGGGGCAGGACGCGGTGGGGATTCTCTTCTCGACCGGCGGATCGGGCGGTGGTCCGGTCAGCCCCGAGCGGGGCAAGGGAGCCCTGGTCTATGAATACACAAAGACCTGGAACCGCGGCGACTTCCATTTCCTGCAGAATGACATCACGGGAAGCACGAATCCATCGCTGGGTCACGCCGTGATGACCGTGCAGAACGACGGTGACGTTGGTGTCGGAACCACAAATCCGGGAAATCGCCTTGTCGTGCAGGGGGCGGGAACGAACCTCGGCGGTGCCAACGCGAGTGAAGTGGTCGCCCGTTTCAAGCGCACGGGCGTGTCACACTCGGCCGCTTCGATCGACGCCGAGTCCGGGCGCGACTCCATTCTCTACTTCGCGGAGAACGGCAACGCCCACTGGGATATTCGTCACGACGCCGACAACGCCGACAGTCTCAACATTCGCTTCCACGGCGGAAACGCGCAAAACAGGAGTGTGACGCGATTCCTCAGCGATGGTACGACGCGCGTACGCGTGCTGGAGATTGTCGGCGGTGCTGATCTGGCGGAACCGTTCGGCGTGGCTGAGCCGAAGGGCGGCGGGAAATCGGTGGAGCCCGGAATGGTGGTCGTCATCGATCCAAAGAGCCCAGGCGAACTAATGCTCGCCACCGAGCCCTACGATCGAAAGGTGGCCGGTGTGATCAGCGGCGCGAAGGGGCTGCAGCCGGGTATGGTCATGAAGGCCGAAGACTCAGCGATGGCCGACGGAGACCATCCCGTCGCCTTGACCGGTCGCGTCTGGTGTCATTGCGATGCAAGAACAGGGGCGATTTTCCCCGGCGATCTGTTGACCACGAGTGCCACGTCGGGGCACGCAATGAGAGTGGCTGACCATGCCGCAGCACAAGGCGCGATTCTGGGAAAAGCGATGACCTCCCTTGCTGACGGCACGGGGCTGGTACTGGTTCTCGTGACGCTGCAATGATCGCGACCTGTCTATATCAGAGCGCCCGAGGCGCTCGAGGGGTCCGGGCGGGTCGTAACGATCGGCGGAGTAAAGAACAGTGAACACTGACCTCGCGAAACGCAGCAGATGGCGATCCGCTGGATCGGCCGTCTTTGCAGTCGCGTTGCTGATCCCCTCCGTTGCAGCTGCTCAACCCGCCCTCCCTTCCAAGGGACTTCTTCGGTTGCTGGATGAGATGGAGACGATCGAGACCGATTCAACGGCCGACGATGCGCCGCCGCGGACGCCGCGATACGGCGTGACGAGCGACGGACACCTCCGGTTTCTCAGCGCGGCGCAACAGCATCACTTCCCGGTAGAGGGCGTTCCACCAGACGGTCCGCGATCCGTGGCCGCCGCTTTCCTTCAGAGAAACGCGGATCTTCTGGGTGTGTCGAGTCCTGCGGTCGATTTCCTGGTGGATCGTGTTCGCGAGAAGGCTCGCCGCACGCATGTTCGGCTTCAACAGACGTACGGCGGTCTACCGGTGTTCGGCGCGCAGGCAAGTGTTCAGGTGAACGGGTGGGGCGGCGTCGAGTTTGTTCTCAGCGACATTGTGCGAGATACGGGTGTTCTCGATCGCGGGGATCTCTCGACCACGCCGACGCTATCAGCATTGGATGCCGCCGAGCGCGCCGCAGAAAGACTCGAGGAGGAGCATCCCGGCGCAGTGTTGGACACATCAGCGCCGCAACTGCTACTGTTTGATCCGTCGGTGGTGGGATCCAAGGGGCCGATGAGACTCGTTTGGTCGCTGAGATTGTGGGGGCGCAGCGATCCACACGTTGGCGAGCACGTTCTTGTCGACGCACACACAGGTGGTTTCGTTCGGCGCTATCCTCTCAAGAAGAATGTGCTTACCCGAGAGATCTTCGACGCCGACAACTCGGACACGGATCCCGGCCTACGTACTCGCCGCGAAGGCGACGGCGCCACGGGCAACGCCAACGTGGATGACGCCTACGACTTCCTCGGCGACAGTTATGACTTCTATATGACGTATCACGGCCGAGAGGGCATCGACGATCCGGACGTCGGAAGCGGCATGGTCGTCAGCGCAACGGTTCGGTACTGCGATCCCGATCCTCGCGAGCCTTGCCCCTTTCCCAACGCGTTTTGGAATGGTGGCCTGCAGCGGTTCTACTTCGGCGACGACTGGGCTGTCGACGACATTGTCGGGCACGAGTATACGCACGGCGTTACCGACTTCGAATCCAACCTGATCTACGAGAATCATCCAGGTGCCATCAACGAGTCACTCTCCGACGTCTGGGGTGAGTTCATCGATCTGACCAACGGTGCGGGAAACGACACCGGCTCCGTGCGCTGGCAAATCGGCGAAGATCTTGGCCGCGTACTTCGAGACATGAGCGATCCGCCCGCGTACGGTGATCCGGATCGAATGGGGCACGGCAGTTTTGTACCACCGGTTGATACGCCGACGCCGGCCAATGACTTCGGCGGCGTGCACACCAACAGCGGTGTCAACAACAAGCTGTGCGCTCTGCTGACCGACGGAGGTACGTTTCGAGACTGGCGCGTTCCCGGCATGGGGATCGACCGCGTCGCGAGACTCTACTACGAAGCCACGACGAATCTCCTGACGTCCGGCGCTGATTACTACGATCTTCACGCCGTTCTTGAACAAGCTGCCAGGAATCTCGGCGAGATTCCGTGGTATGCCGTGTACAAGGCCGGCGTCTCGGTCGAGATCGCCGACACAGCAGGCAATGTCCACGTGGACGTGAATCACTTCGGCCCCGAGTTCGGATCGGACATCTTCCCGTTCGACACCATTGAAGAAGGACACGACGCCGCCGGTGCGGGCGGGCGATTGATCATCAGGCAGGGCTCTTACAACGAGCTGGTGAGGCTTTCCAAGTCCGTCGTTCTGCTCCCAAAGAACGGTACGGTGACGCTGGGGCGATGAGGAACAAGCGAAAACGACGCTCCGTCGAGCGTCGACGAGCGTCAGACGAGATGAGTGAATTGCACCAAGTTAGACGTTCAAGTCTGCAACTGGGATCGAACTCCCTTTCGTTCCTGCTGATGTCGCTGATCGTAGGGGGCGCGTCCGGTCAGGTTACTCCGCCCCAAGAAAGGACAAAGGGGCCATTCGAAGTCGTGGCCATTGATGTGGTCGCTCGCTGGGAGCGCCCCGAGGTACTTCGGGCTTCCGCGGTGATCGTCACGCCCGAACGGTTGAATCGTCTGTCGCCGGGCGAGGCCATCACATTGAATGTTGCGGAGGATGTGCGCTACAGGGGATTGGTGGAGCGGGTCGTTCGACGCGGCGCGGACCGTTTGACGTTGTCAGGTCGATTGCCCGATGTTGAGCGAGGCTCGTTTCTGTTGATCGTAGAAGAGGGCGTCGTCGCCGGAATCGTTCGCGATCCCTCGGCATCGCTTCTGTACCACGTTCGACATAGAGACGATGGAACGGTCTTGATCGAAGAGATAGACACTCGGCGTTTTCCGCCGGAAAGCGCTCCTGTTGTCGTTGACCAGAAGGAGCAGGCGGGCTCGATCGCAACGGCAGAGAGGATACTCCCGTCGAGTGGCGGACCTGACTTGACAACGACTGACGGTTCATCTGCCTGCAGCAACACATCGACGATATTCGATGTGCTGGTCGTCTGGACGCCGAAAGCGCGCCAGGCGATCGGAGGGGCGACCGCAAGTCGTGCGGAAGCATTGGCCGCCATCGACGAGGCGAACACAACCTACCGAAACAGCGGGATCAACGCTCGGATGCGACTCGTTCACACCGCCGAAGTCGCGTACGACGAGAACGGCACGGGTGACGAGCACCTCGCGCGTTTGGTCAATCCGATCGACGGGATCATGGACCAAGTTCACGCGTTGCGCAATAGCTATCGCGCCGACTTCGTCAACCTGTTCATCGATGACACCCAGACAGCGGGGATCGGATCTTGCAGTGCGGGCGTGGCGACGGCTTTTTCCGTCGCCCGGTGGGATCTCGCCGCAGCCAACTACACGCTGGCCCACGAAATCGGGCACAACATGGGTTGCGGACACAACCGGGAAGACGCCGGGGCGGTTCCCTGTGGCACCCAGCCCTATGCTTTTGGGTGGCGCTGGACCGGCAACAGCGGCGACATGCACAGTTCGGTGATGTCCTATCCTGACGGCGGAACCTATACCCGTGTCCCGTACTTCTCCAATCCCGACGTGTCGTTCGACGGTCAGCCCACAGGCGTCCCAATCGGGGCCGAGAACCAATCTCACAACACGGCGGCCATCAACCTCTCACCGTGGTTCTATGAAGCCTTCCACATCACGCGCTATGACGTGTGGGTCGATTTCGCCGCGTTGCCTCTGGGAAATGGGACCTTCCAGCTTCCCTACAACAACGTGACCTCGGGTGTGGATGAGACGGTCCACGGAAGCGGTGCGTCAGACCTGCCGACACTCTGGATCAAGGCCGGGTCAAGCAGCGAATTGACGACGATTCGCAAATCGCTGCGACTCCAAGCCTGCGGCGGCACGGTACGAATCGGCGCGACACCCTGATCGTGCATCGGCTGTCAATGCGTTATTCGTCATGCACCCAGGCCTTATCCTCTCGCCGGATCGAGAAGAGCCGGTTGTCGCCCTCGAAGTTCACGACACCGTCGGGGTCGACCTTGTACCCGAGCGACTCGAGCGTCTCGCCCGACGCGTGACCGTCCACCCAGAGAACATTACCCGTGCGGCCGTGACGCATGTGAAGCGACGTACGCGCAAGTCCGGTGGATTTGAGGTGCGCCATTTCTCCCCGCTCCGGATCGACACGCGGCGGGTCGAGGTTGAATCCTTCGTTGCCCTTCGCGTTGACCGATCGTCCGCTCTTGCTGTCTCCGAAATCGTTTTCTTCGTAGGGCGCGCGGGCATTCGTGGGGAAGGACGCCGCCGTTCCCAGGCTGTCGGCTACGGCAACACACTGCGCCGGTGATTGCACCCACGATGATTGAACGGGCCAGTTCTTGTAGGAGGTGGGTTCCTCCGAGTAGAGAAGCCGCGAGTTGCCGAGGAACTGGTAGTTGTACCCGTACGCGCCGTTACGCTCGTCGGTCCAGTCCGGCACCTCCGGACAGACGTATTGCTCGCTGGCGTAGTTCTGCCGATCGCCGGGTTGACCATGCCGATCGATCGACGTCTTGCTGGGCTGAGGGTCGTCAAAGGGTGGGATGCCCACTTGGCTTTCCATCATCGTGAGAAACGAAGGACGGTACTTGAGTCCGCCGACGACCTTGATTCGCCAATTGTCGTCATCGAGCTTGGGCATGCGGCCAGGGACCAGGACGTCCTTGTTCGCGTTGGCGTAGAGCACGAGCCCCTGACCCATGGTGCGGAGCCGCGTCAGACAGATCGCCGCCTTCGCCCGCTTCCGTGCACCGGATAGCGCCGGCATCAGAATGGCGATCAGCAATCCCAAGATGGAGATGGCAACCAACAGCTCGATCAGCGTGAAGGATGTTCGCGGACAGCGTTTCCGCACGTGTACTCCTCACCAGGGCCGGGGCTTCGGTTCGCTGACGCCATTGGCAGGCCTCCGCAGACCCCGAAAGATCAGCCATCCTAACATCGGCTCGCGATGAGGGGGAGGTATGAAGTTGTTGCCGGGATCTCGCACCTTGACCGTTCCGTGAGATCGTCGATTTCTCTTGATCTCAGTGCCCGCTTTCAGGTACTATGGCGTCGTCGACACCCTGTAACGGAATTCGGGCCTGATTCAATCGTGAGCTGAGGGGCATCGTCACAATCTTGGGGAGTGTGTGCCTCGCGGCGAAGTCGGTGGACCTTGTGGCTACGGAGAGAGAAAATGTCATTCGGGGTCAACGTCTCAGTGGTGCGACATACGTGGGTCCGCGGTTTACTTGGGATCGCGGGTCTGTTACTGGGAGGCTCGATCGCCGGCGCCGCGGAGCCCAACTTCCAAGGTCTCGGTGACCTTCCCGGTGGTGATGTCTACAGCCAGGCGATGGCGGTCTCTGCCGACGGTTCCACCGTTGTGGGGTGGAGTGACGGACCGGAACCGGGGCTTCCGGCACCAACTTCAGGGCGAGCGTTTCGGTGGACCGAGACCGGCGGAATGGTGGAACTTGTCGACGCCGGAAGCCCGTTGATCTTCACGATGGCTCGTGATGTGTCGGCCGAAGGGTCGGTCGTCGTGGGTGAATGCTACGACGACAGTACGGGCAGTTTCCCTGTTACCTGCATGTGGACCGAATCCGGTGGACTGACGGCCATTGTGGATCCGGGCAGTGGGCTGACCGGAAACCGAGCGGCGGGCGTATCAGGCGATGGCACTGTCGTCGTAGGTACCGCGAGCTCAGCCGGCGGCGGTGTCGCCTATCGGTGGACGGCAGCGACGGGAATGGAGAGCCTGGTCGATCCGCTCTCTGGGATCCGCGATTCGTCGGCGTTCGGCATCTCGGACGACGCTTCGGTGATTACCGGGCAGGTCATGCAGGTCGTGCCCGACGTGGAACCGATGCGATGGACCCAGGCGACGGGTCTTGTCGGACTCGGCGATGTTCCCGGTGGGTTCTTCTACGCGCTGGGTATGGCGATCTCCGGTGATGGATCGACGATCGTGGGTGGCGCACGAACGAGCTTCGGCTCAAGCGACGAGGCCTTCGCCTGGACGCAAGCCGGCGGCTTTGTGCTTTTCGATCCGGCGCACGGAGCGCAGGGCGGAAGCACGGCCTCCGCGGCATCGTACGATGGTTCGATCATCGTCGGATACAAAGCGAATCTTGGGGCCACGATCTGGACCGAACTCGACGGGGAGCAGGGCGTCCAGAATATCGCGGTCGCGCACAACGGTTTGAATCTGACGGGGTGGACGCTGCATTCCGTTTCGGACTGCTCGGCGGACGGTTTGACCCTGGTCGGCCAAGCCACGAACCCGCAGGGGCGCTTCGAGGCTTACCGTGTGGTCGTGTCGCGTGTGAATGTCGTTCCGGCCATCGATGTCATTGGCGTGTCATTGCTGGCCGGGGCGGTACTGCTGGCCGGCGTCCTCCTGATTCGACATCGATTGGGCCGGCCGTCGGTTGCAGCCTAGGCGTCGCCCCGGTGAACGGCTTCGGGCGAAAACGCCGGTGTGCAGACGGCGATGTATTCGGCGCCGTCTTCGTCGGGTGTCGCGTAGCGGACCCATTCGCCCGGAAGGGTGACGACCGCCTGCCCGGGCGTGACATCGATGGTGCCGCCGCCATGTTCCACGTGCAACGTTCTTCGCAGCACGATCGTGTATTCGGTGAATTCCGGCGTTTGGCCTGGTTCCCCCCAGCCGCCGGGGCTTCTCATGCGGGCGATGCTGACGGCGTCGCTTCCGGAATTGACCCGTCCGATGTACTCATCGATCCGCTTGGACTTGTTTCCTGCGGCTTTGATGCGCGTCGGCGACGGAATGAGCGTAGGCATGATCCGAAGACTCCTCGGTCAGGGTGATGGACCGTCCTGCTTCGTCTTGACTTCCAGTGTAACCGGCGTGCTCGTGGAAAACGAGAGAACGCGCGTGGGGCAGACGGCCAGGCAGATTCCGCAACTGATGCAACTGCTATTGCCCATGTCGAAGAACTGTCCCTTGAGTGCGAAGGACTTTACGGGCACGCCGACTTCGCAGAAGCGGTCGCACATGCCACAAGCAATACACCGTTCCTTGCGGGAGGCGATGCCGAATGTCCGGATCCACTTGGGTTTGGCTCTGTGGAAGAGGTTCATCAATCCGACGGCCGGGCACCAGAAGCGGCACCAGATCTTTCCGCCGAGGAAGGGATAGAAGGCGATGGGCAGGATGGCGATCAGTGCGAGGTCGACCGACAGGCCGTAGATGTTCGAAATCGTGATGCCGGCGCCGAGATGGTCGACGCCCAGCGCAACGAGCAGTGTTGCCGCGACCGCGAAGCCGGTCAGGTAGTAGATCTGCCGTTCGCGCGCCGTGTTGTTCTTGCCCTTTGGTGAATAATGTCGCCAGCGATCGCCGACCGTCTCGGCCAGCGCGCCGCATCCACAGACCCACGTACAGTAGCTTTTTCCGCGAAACCAAACGACGAGTGGCAGCCCAATCAGCGTGATGAAGAGGACCCATGCCAGGTAGAACGGCTTGGTGTGAGCCCAGTCCGCCCAGTTGCCGGGTCGAACGGATAACGGCCAGACGTAGGCGAGTCCCCAGGATCCTCCGTTTCGAATCACGAACAACGGTAGCACGGTGAAGAAGACGACCTGAAAGAGCATCATTGACAGATAGCGCCTGGACTGGCGCTTATCGTTGTACTCGGTGGCGTACTTCCTCATGGCGACGACGCCGAAGCCGACGACGAGCAGGCTGTAGAGAATGGGGTAGAAGTCCCCGACATACAACCCCCCCCAGCGGTAGTCCCAGCCCCAGAATTTCAGCGCCGTGTAGAAGGTGGCCACGATGAGTAGAACCGGAATGAACGTCCAGAGTCTCTTGAGATTCCAGCGGTTCTCATACTTCAGGCCGAACGCTTTGAGCGTTTCGACTGGTACTTTCCGTTCAACACGGGTCATCGGGAGGATGTAGTCGTAGCGCTGCCGGTCCGTTCCGTCGGGCGATTCCAGCTCAGCGTCGCCACCGTTGATGGCTGTGATTCTGGTGGACGGTCGAAAGGTGATGCTGCCCGTCATGGCGACGTCGACACACCCGCAATCGATCGTGGTTTCGCCGATGTGATCGTGGGCCTCTTCACAGACGAGCGTCACGTCGTTGTCCAGCGCCAACTTGCAGGCGGTTTCGAAGCCTAGCGAACAGGCATCCGAGGCGATGACGAGGAGCTTGTTTCCTGAAAACCGAGCGTCCGGTTCGTCCAGGAGGTATCTGACCTTGGGATTCCTTTCGCCGGCGGGGTCGAGCTTGCCCAGGAAGGACAGCTTTCCGACGGCCACGACGACGCGGTGGGCGAGGTGGGTCCGCATGTCCGTGACGACCTCAAAGAGATCGCGCTTGTTGATCTTGGTGACCGATTCGCCCAGCGTGACGTTGGGTCCAATGGTCTTGGCCGCGTCGTCCCAGTCCTCGAGACAGTTGCCAACGGTACAGTCATCGAAGTGCAGAGCGGCTTGCGATCCGACGGATAGCGGGAGTCCCGTTTCCGCTCGGTAGAGCTTTCGCTTGTTGCCCAGTGTGACCACGGAGTTGAACAGTCGTTTTCGCTCCAGCAGACGATAGGGGATGCCTCGCTGCTGCAGTGCCATGGCGACGCTCACGCCCGCCGGTCCGCCGCCGACAATCAGGACCTCGCAGTCCGCGGTTTGAAGCGTTGGGCGGGGCAGCGAGGCCAGCGTGTCCGCCAGTTTCGTACCGCCGCGGATGGCGGCGTGGATGTCCGGCGTACCTGCGATGTCGCCGACCACCCACAGGTCTTTGATGTTGCTCTGTCCGCGGGCGTCCAGAATCGGGTATCGGTCGCCCATGTCGGTGAGCGAGCCCTTTCCCGTAAACGTTGATCGAAACCATGCCATACTGTTCACCCTATGTGGACGTCAGGCGCTACGCACGAGCCGAAGTTCGATGCGCTGCTCGCCGAGACGCCGCGTCGTTGCGCTACTAACATGCAACGGAGAACGGGGCGAAATCATTCCGAGATCTGCCCGAGTGGGATATCAGTTTTCGTGTGAACGGCGAATGAGTTGTCTGAGGATCTGCCTGCCCGCTCGAAGCTGAGGGTCGGCACCGGCGGTGTATCGTATGTCGCGCGGGATGTGGACATCGGGCTGGGTCGGTTTTCCTTCGAGGGGGCGCCGGCTAACGGGGAGCATGATCAACCCGTCCTTTCCGACGCGTCGAGCGATGGCTGCGGTCACGGCACCGGGTGTTGGCTGCCCGACCAGCGGCGCGCGGTGGGCTTTCTGCACCGCATCCACCACTTCTTCTTTTGCGCTACGCGTCCCGTCGGCGGTGAGGATGACGACGGGTTTGGACCAATGCCTGCCTCGTCTCGATGAGCTGGGTCGTTTTCCGCCCAGCAGGAATCGTTTTGCTCTTCCGGACGAGCCCCCAACGCCGTCTCGATAATCCAGCAGCAGACCATCGACCTCGGGTTGAAGCTCCAGCAGGCGGTCGTACTCGCCACCGTTTCCAAGGAGTGCCCAGCCGTGCATGTACAGCAGCCGAGCTCCATTCTCTTCGATGACGCGTATGCTGCGACGCGTTGCTTTGCGTACGGCTTCGTAGAGCGATTCTTCGACCGGCGTTACGGTGATGCGATACGCGAGACCGGGCCTGCGCCTCAGTCTGAGCTCCACGGGAACACCTTCTTTGCCCCGAAAGGATGCTACGGGATGGAAGGGTCCACCATCGACGGTGAGAAGTTCGTCGCCGGTGCGGATGGTTGTTTCAGCGGCCGGCGACCCCTCCAGGACACTTCGGACGAACCAGCGACCGTCGAGGTTCTTGGTGTAGAGTCCGATGTGCTCGAACATCACCCGCTCGTCGTGGCGGAAGAAGTAGGAACGCATGAGGTAGTAGGCCCATTGATGATCAGCGAAGTAGCGAAAGTGTGACTGGCCCGTGGCTTCGAAGATGGCGTTGATCGCGTCGGTGAACGCCGGGTGGGTTCGTGAAGCCTCGATCGTCTCGCGATGACGCTGCAGTAGTCGCCGCCAGCGCTGCCGTCCGACCATGTCCGGGGCGTTGGAGTCCTCGACGAGCGCTTTGACTCTCGCGAGCCTCTCGGCGGCGTGGGCGGATCGGGCCTGGACGGATTCCGATCGAGCCGGGCGGACAAGGTCACCCGCCGGAGCGCTTGTCGGCGGCATCCACGCCGCGGCAATACAGATCAGAAATCGGGTGGTCGGTCTCACGCCCATCGTCGGTCCTCGCACTTTCATCGGCTGCACGGCGTCCACGTTCTATAGGGTAGACGATTGTCGGGCGGAAACGAGGTCAAGATCTCCGCCTGATCCTCATTTCGACACTTTCGCACGCGATGGTGGGGTGTTCGGGGTCCCGGGCTTGCTTGGGCAGACCCTGCTGTTCCGGACCTCGTTTGCGTCGAGTTGGGCTTGGGCTCACAATCGCGTCCATGACTTCATCGACGGCACTTCAGATTCTCGTACCGGACATCCCCGGGCAGTGCTGGTCGTGTCATTCCTGCGGGGAATGCTGTCGAAGCCTGGTTGGCGATCTATCCGACGAGGAGCGTCGCCGCATTGATGAGCAGGGGTGGGCGGGGAAGCTGGACGTGCCGCCCTACGTGCGGATCGGGCGCGGTTGGGCGCTGAACAAGCACGCGAATAACACCTGCGTTTTTCTCGACGATCAGAACCATTGTCGGATCCATGCTGAGTTCGGTGAGGGTGCCAAGCCCTTTGCCTGCCGAATCTTCCCCTTTTCGGTTCGTCCCGTCGCCGCGGGGTGGCAGGTGTCGCTTCGGTACGACTGCCCGAGCGTCATTCGCTCGCGCGGCGAGCCGGTTGGTGGCAGGCGGTCCTGGCTTCGATCGCTGCTCGGTGACCTCGAGCACACGCCGCCGCCGGGAGACGACGTCGCCGACCTTCAGCGGCGTGTTGTCGCGACGGTGGAGGAAGTTGACGTCGTCCGGAATGCGTTCTCGCGATGGATGGGCGAGGGCGAGCTGACGGTCGCTCAGCGGCTGATGGGTGCGGCGCGGATTACGACGACGCTGGCCGACGCCACGCTTCGAGACGTTCGCGGATCGCGTCTTTCGGAGCTGCTCGAGATTCTCCTTGGCGCGCTGCCGGGAGAGTGTGCCTCCGTTCCCGAACGCATGACGAAGCGCCAGCAAGGCATGACCCGACAGTTGGCGTTTGCGCATGTCGAGCACGTGACGCTTGCACAGCGCCGGGCGGGTTGGTCGCGTCGGATGGGGATGCGCTGGGATCAGCTGCGGCGATCCAAGCGGTTTCGTAAGGGGACCGGACCGGTTCCCGAGCTTCCGGGGCTTGCCGGCGGGACGACCTTCGAGGTCGTCGAGGCGGTTGTCCCGTCCGGGGATTCCAGGGAGGCAGTCGAGAATCTGCTTCTGCGTTACGTCTCGGCGCGATTGCAGAGCCGAAGCGTTTTCGGCCAAGGGTATTACGGTTGGCCCGTCTTCAGCGGGCTCAGCGCGTTTTGGCTCTCGCTTTCCGTTGCGGGTTGGCTTGCCCGGTATTGTGCGGCGATCGATGAGCGAGGGACGGTTTCCTTCGACGATATCGGCGTGGGGCTGGGACTGGTGGATCGTGGCGCCGCGAGATTGCCCGCGCTGGGAACGGTGGCGGAGCGCGTTCGCACCTCTTATTTCTTGATGGATGACGGTCTTGCCCGTGCGTTGCAGCATTACACACTTCTGAGTGAGGCCTGTGAACATGACTCCAAGTGAGGTGGCCCGCGCGATCGATCACGCGCTGTTGAAGCCCGAGGCGACGGCGTCTCAGATCGATGCGTTGTGCGACGAGGCGGTCCGATACGGATTCGGTGCGGTTTGTATCAACCCGGTGTGGGTGGGGCGTGTCGCAAAGCGGCTTGACGCGATGCCGCGCGAAGAGCGCCCGGGCGTCGTATCTGTGGCGGGGTTTCCGCTCGGCGCGAGCACGACGGCCACGAAATCCGACGAGGCCCGTCGCGCGATCGGCGACGGCGCGACGGAAATCGACATGGTCGTCGACGTCGGATCGCTTCTGGACGGGGATGGGCCGTCCGTTCGGGCAGACATCGCGGCTGTCGCCAGGGCGGTTCACGGTTCGCTTCATGATGGCGTACTGAAGGTCATACTGGAAACGCGCGTTCTGACGGACGACCGGATCATTCTGGGCTGTCGCTGCTGCGCGGAGGGCGAGGCGGATTTCGTCAAGACTTCGACCGGGTTTCATCCGGGGGGCGGAGCGACGGTGTCGCACGTGCGGTTGCTCCACCGCAGCGCTTCCCCGATTCGCGTCAAGGCGTCGGGTGGGATTCGCTGCGCCGCGGACGCGCTGGCCATGCTCGAGGCGGGTGCGTCACGGCTTGGTACCTCGGCGGGGGTGGCGATACTGTCGCAGATGCGCGGTGACAATCCTTGACGATTCGAGGTGGTTCGGTTAAGAGGGGGCATTGTCTTATCCTATTGGTTGTCTCTAAGGAAGCGCTTTTATGTCACATGATGCTGACGTAACGAGTGTATGCGAAGAGTGCGGCGCCAGCGTTTATCGCGAGCATCTGCAGTCCGGCATCGCTCGATACGAGAAGGGTAAGCTCCTGTGCTCGCACTGCGTGGCCGACTATGAGAAGGCCCACGACGCGGCTACGACCGGTGAGATGGAGGAGGACTTCGAGCCGATTATTCTGGAGGGGCACGATGAACCGAGCGAGTCGGCCGCGGGTATGTCGAGTACGCGGATCACGGCGGTCAGTGCGGCCACGCTGGGTAAGGCGGGTGCGTGGGATGACTCCAAGTTCGAGCGTCCGCTTCGTCCGGACATCACCGGCGCGTCGCGCTGCCGCACGTTTCACTGCAAGCTGAGCGAGGGTGCGATCGAGTTTTTCAATGGCCAACTCAACGATTGGCTGGAGAACAACGACAAGATCACGATCAAGTTCGCGACTTCGACGATCGGCATGTTCGAGGGCAAGCACACCGAGCCCAACATGATCGTGAACATCTTCTATTAGGATCTGCGTTGCGGGCTGTCAGTCTCTGACGCACGACGCAACGAGCGACCGGCGGTCGAGTCGGTCGCTCGCTTCCATCGTCGATAGTTCCGGGGGGCACTACCAGCTATAGTGCACGGTATAGCGAATCGTCACCTCGCCGTCTTTCTCCACGTCGATCGGGAAGTGGATGGTTCGTGAGTCGATCTTCTCGTGCGGGTGCGTCGACTCGGCGATTGTCCAGTTCGTCCAGCGGTAGAGGTTTTCCTTGACGATCACCTTGACGGGCTCTTCCTTGTGGTTGCGGAGCTTGATCTCGATCGTCTCGTCCATCCAGTCTCGGCGGGAATCGACCTTGAAGTCGATTTGCTTGCGTTCGCCGACGACGTCGAACGCGCTGCCGAGCTTGATGAGCACTTCTTCGTTCTTGGGCGTGTGGTCGATGACATCTTCACCGATGAATTCGAGTGTGTCGTCGGCCTTGTCTCGCTGGGACACGCGAATGCGTCCTGACGGAAGCGGCATGCCCATGCCGATTTTCTTCTCGTTCTTGAATCGCAGGTAGATGTCGACTTTCTTGTTCGACTGGACGCCGAAGTTGCGATCGGTCATCGGACTTCCGTAATACGGGTATCGTGACGCCAGCCCGTAATAGACCATGACCTTTTCGCACGGGACATTTCGAGCGGCCGGGAACAGCTCGATCTGCTTGGTGGAGTTGTCCGGCAGAGTCGTGGGTCGGCCCAGCGTGTAGAGGTGGTACTCGAAGAACGACTTCTCCTGAAACCCGGTGTCCATCATGGCGGATTCCGCCATGGCAATTCCGCGTTTCATCCGGCGCATGGATGGTTGGGGTTGCGGTGCGCGGTTGACATCGCCGGCGATCAGCTTGAGCTTGGCGTCGCCGTACGTCGCGCCGGATTGATTGATGATGCTCACCCACGCGCCGATGTCGAGCAGGCCGCTGTTGGCGTTGTTGCCCTCGGTGAAGACGATGTTGTAGTCGGACCACCAGGTGACGGCCTTGGTTTCGTAAGTGACGCGTGTGCGATGGTCGCCGGGGCGCTGTGTGGCGACGTCCCAGACCAGCGTCGGTTTCGTGATCAACCCGCCCGGAAGTTCGGGGAAACGGACATTCGCGTAGTGACGAACGACCTGGATTCCGCCGTCCGACGTCTTGAGCACGAGTCCGCCGTCTGTGCTGAGCAGCGAGCCGGTGATCGTCTCGACCTTGTCTCCCTGAATCTGATCGACGGTGATCATGCGATCGAGAAAACGCTCCATCAGCTTGGCGGTGCTGACCAAGTCGAACTCGTAGTTCTGCTCGAGCACGCGGGTACCCGCCGGGTCAGTCAGTGATTTGAAGGACACGGTTGTCGGATCGATCTGGGCGGCCACGTCGGTGAAGCGAATCGTACTTCGGCCCTGTGAAAGGCCGACGCTGCGCTCTTGTTTGACGAGCGCGTATCCGGGGATCCGATTCCACGCCTGCACGCCGCGATTCCCCGCGCCCACCACGGGGCGGTAGAGTTCCGGCGGAACGGATCCGGGCGTGGCTGTGCTGTAGATGGTGAGCGCGGTTCCGCCTTTCTCTTGGGCTCGCGCGAGATTGTCGCAGAATCCCAGCGCCAGCGCGCTCAGCGCGATCAAGCATCCGGTTGCGCTGAGGGGCGGAATTCGCTGCGATCGGTTGCGCGAAGCCACATCGGCAGTGGGTCGATGGACTTGTTTTACGCGCGGGGCATATCGTAGGTCATCTGAAGCATTCCGAGTGGCCATCGTATAATCCTTTTATCTGAAGGCTGCCTACTGTCTTGCCTTGCATCGACCGTCCGACTTCTTTGACACGCTCAGGCGGTTGTGGTTCCAGTTTTTTTTGCAGCTGGCGACGTCCGACGCGCGGTAGGTGACGCTACGGATACATCGTTCGGGGCTACTGCTTCTCGATACGCTCGCGACCGTCCATGTAGGGGCGCAGCGATTCCGGAACCGTTACGGTTCCGTCGGCGTTTTGATACAGCTCGAGAACGGGAATCAGCACACGGGGCGACGCGATGACGGTGTTGTTGAGCGTGTGGCAGAAGTGAATGCGCTTGCCGCCGTCTCGATAGCGCATTTTCAACCGCCGGGCCTGGAACTCGTGAAACCGTGAGGCCGAGTGCGTCTCGCTGTAGCTGTTCCGCGACGGCATCCACGTTTCGATGTCGAATTTCTGCACCTGCCCCATGCCCAGGTCGCCGGTGCAGACGTTCACCACACGATAGGGCAGGCCCAGCGCCTGCACGACGTCCTCGGCGTTCTGGAGGATCTCGGCGTGGAACCGCTTGCTCTCGTCGACGTCATTTCGGCAGAGCACAACCTGTTCGACCTTGTCGAAGAGATGAATGCGGTACAGGCCATACGTGTCTTTGCCGGCCGCACCCGCCTCGCGCCGAAAGCAGGGGCTGGTTGCGCAGATCTTGATCGGGAGATCCGCCTCCTTGAGAATCTCCTCGCTGTGATAGGCCGTCAGCGGTACTTCGGCCGTCCCGACCAGCGATTTTTCGTCGCGCTCGCAGAGATAGGCCTGGTCTCGTCCGGTGGGGAAGTACCCCGTCCCGTACATGACCTCCTCCTTCACGAGCACGGGGACGGCCATCGGAATGAATCCGCGCCGCAGCATCATGTCTTGTGCCAGGCGCAGCACGGCCTGATGCAGCAGGGCGCCATCTCCTCTGAGGATGTAGTTCCGCGATCCGGAGAGTTTGACACCTCGTTCGATGTCGATGATGCCCAGGTCCGTACCGAGTGTGACGTGGTCCTTTGGTTCGAAGTCGAACGATCGAGGCTCACCGACCTTGCGAAGCTCGACGTTTTCCGTGTCGTCCTTACCGACCGGAACGACGGGGTCGGACGGCTGCGGAATCGTCAGCATGAGCTGCTCGAACGCCTCGAGCGTCGGACCCTCTTCCTCTTCGAGCTGCTTGATCTTCGGCTTCACCTCGGCGAGCTGGGCCTGAACGCGATCCGCCTCGGCTTTGATGTCCGTTTCGCTCTTGCCTTCGGCGATGGCCTTTTGATACCAGGGAGACTTGGGGTTTCGCAGCAGGCCCACACGCTGGCCGCTCTCTTTGACGATCGTGCGAAGACCGTCCAACTCGACCTGCAGCTCGCGCCGCCGTCTATCGACCTCGATGAGGCGGTCCACATCGCAGGTGATGTGCTTGTCCACCGCAGACTGTTTGATCAGTTCTGCGTTTTCCCGAATGAATTTGATATCGAGCATCTCGATTGGGTCCCTTTGTTTCCCGGGTTCGCTTTGCCTCTCCCCGTATTTCCCAGACCCGTACTTCCATGTCAACGGGCGTGGAACGATCGCAGCGCAAAACGCCTCAAAGAGTGCCTGGTCGTGACTCCAATTCTTGGTTTCACCTGCGAAGTCGACGGTGGGCACCGTTTCGTTATCGGTACCGGCGCTGTGACCGGATAACCTCGGATAGTCGCTTCTATTGGTATGAAATAGCGTTACGAAAACGCGGCGCAGGCGGCTATAATTCGCTGCTCGGAGGATGTCCGGCGGTCGCCCATGGCGCGGTTTTGGGGGCGGGGTCGAGAGGCGAGTTTCCAACCTGCGGCGGTCAAAGCGGTACATGCCGCCGAGGATGGGCTTCGACGTCACCTCACACACGTAAGATCTGGGTCTTCGGGAAGAAATCTCGACTGACGCTGGCGGGGCAAGGGCATTCATTTCGCGGTAGAGGTGGGGAACGATGAGATCGATCAGGCCAAGACGCGCGACCTTGTGTCGACATGAAGCCAGGCGACGGCCTGGCAACGCGACGTCGCCGGCGGATCGACCCCGAAGGGAGAATGTCATGCGAAACGTCAATTTGATTCGCAGCGTAGTGACTCTTACCGCCCTGGCAGCAACGTGGGTGGGCCAAACCGCCTTCGGACAGTGTCCAACGCCGACCAACTTCACCGTCTGTTCGCCGCCCGCGGCGATTGTGTGTCCGGATGACGTGACCGGGGATTTCTGTAGCGCGGAAGCGCCGTTCCTGGCTCCAAATGGTCCCGGTGTCTCTCTGAGCGGAGCCCAGATCCAGATCGACCAGACGTGCGACGGCGACTTCGCTGACCCCGCCGACCTGACGTTCGATCTCCCCGCAACAAACGCGAGCGATCCAGGACAGGTTCTGAATAGCTGCACCGGATGTAGCTACGAACTTCGCTTGTCGCCCTCGCAGGATGCGCTCTACTTTCGAGTTTTCAACGACGGCGGTGCGGTTCCAGGCTGCCCATCAGGCAAGGTCCGCGTATGGTTCTACCACTTTGGCGCGCCGCCGACGCTCATTCCGTTCACCGGAACGGATCAAGGTGCGTGCATGGACAGCGTCGCGATCGGCCCCGTCTTTCACGACGAACCCGGCAATCCCGTTCGAACGGGCGTCGTCGTCGCGGACCCCGTTCTGCAGGGGTCGATCTTCATCCAGGAAGTCATGTGGGCCGACCTGGTGGGCGGCGCGGTCAACATCGATAGCATCAGCTACTTCGACCAGGTGCAGTGGCCCCAGTTCTCGCAAGAGGGCGATGCGGCTTTCATCGTGAGCCTCGACGGTCCGGACGTGGCAGCCTATGTCGTCGTTGATCTCTGCCGTGATCCGCTCGGTGCGTCCATTTCGCGCCGCATGCCACCGACCGGTCGCACCGGATTCTCCGCACAGATCACCGGCACGACCGGATCTTACTTCGCGGAAATCTCGCACAACGCCGGAACCGACACACCCATCGCACTGAACGATTGTCTCTGCGGTACGCCGCCGACCGACGGCGCCTGCTGCGAGGCCGCCGGATGTTCGGTTACCGATGCCGCATCCTGTGCAGGGACATTCCTGCCGGGCAGCGTCTGTGCTCCGGATCCTTGCCTGCAGGCTTGCTGCCTCCCGAACGGAAGCTGTTCGGACCTGGCGCCGGACGAGTGCACGAGTCCGGCCAACGGGGGAACGCCCCAAGGTGCGGGCACCGACTGTTCCACCACAACGTGCATACCGGTGACGGAAGCGTGCTGCGTACCGAGTTCGGGAATGTGCGTCGACGTGGAACCGGGTCTCTGCACGACCAGCGGCGGGAATCCCGCAGGCCCTGGAACGGATTGCGCGACGTTGAGCCCGCTCTGCCCGCTTCCTCCGGGCGTTGAAGCATGCTGCTTCACCAGCGGCGTCTGCCTGAACATGAGTGTCGCGTCGTGCGTTGGATTCGCTGGTGGAACGCCCGGCGGCGCCGGTTCGAATTGCGCCGCCCCCGGCTATAGTTGCCCAACCGCATCGCTGAGCATCAGCAAGGTCGGTCCGTCTACGGCTGCGGAAGGGCAATTGATCACCTACACCATCACCTACGGAAACGCCGGTCCGAACGATTCCACCAGCGTCGTCGTCTCGGAGGCGATTCCCACCGGTGCGACATTCGTCTCCGGGACAAGTACGCCCGGTGGCGCTGCACCGGTCCTGGCTGGATCGATGCTCACCTGGGCGGTCGGTTCTCTTCCCGTCGGCGTGACGGAGTCTGTAGACTTCACGGTTCGCGCCGGATGTGGTTCGGCCAGTGGGACGATCGTCAACAGCTCGTATAGCATCGCAGGGACTCCCGGCGGGGCGGTTTCCGGGGCGCCCGTCACCACGACGCTCTCTGCCAGTTCTTCCGCCCCGATCTCGATTGCCGTTTCGTCCACCGACCTCAACGGTGGGGCGCTTCAAAGCGGCGACCTACTTGAGCACATCATCACCTTGACGAACACGGTGGCGGAGTTGCGAGAAGGAATCACCGTCATGAACCGGTTCGCCGGAGACATCGACGCCGGTTGGGTGTCCGAGTTCGATGCGGTGGTGAACGCCGCCGGCGGGACGTTCACTGTGGATCCGGGGAACGTAGCATTCAAATGGGAAGGTCCGATCGCGCCCAGCGCCACGATCGACCTGGTCTTCACCACGCGCGTCATCGACTGCATCCCGAGCAACCAAACGGAAGAAGTCCTGAACCGCGGGCGCGATATCGCGGTCGAGAACGGCTGCGGTGTCGAACTCGGTTACACCACACCAACGGATCGCTTCCCGCTGGAGCGTCCGGTCAAGGCCGAACTCACCGCGGTGAACCTTTTCGTGAGCGAGGGCGCCGCGGCCGCGCGGGCGGGTTCCACCATCGAGTTCGAGATGCGCCTGGTCGAGCAGTACGGCGCAAGCTGGCCCAACGTTTCCGCCTCGCTGACGATACCCTCCGGTATCACGCCGGACCCGGCCGTCGATCCGTTGGTCAATCCGCCTGCGAGTGTGACCTACGACGCCGCTACGCGGAGGATCACCTACACCGGTCCCGTCGGTCCGCTCGAGACCATCGCGATTCGGTGGAACGGTATCCTCGACGTGGACGCACCCTGCCAGGTCAATCTTACCTTTTCCGGCTCGCTACCGGGCTGCGCCAACCTTCTGGCGAAATTGCGGATCTTCAAGATTCCCGTACTTCCGACAAACCCGTTCCTCATCGGCCTCGGTCCGATGGCCGGACTCTGGCTCATCGAACCCGGCCTCCCCGATACCTACGAGTCACTCTTGTGCATCAGCGGAGAGATGTTGACCGGAACGACACAGACCCCGGCCGGGGAACTCTGGATCACGGGAGTCACCCAGGTCATTCGGTTCGATCCAGTGAGCGAACCGCCTCAGGTCGAGTTCTTCCGAGAGGCCTTCCTTCTCAACGAATTGAACATCAACAATCCATGGGACGTGGCGTTCGACCCGACAACGCCCCAGCCGAGTTACGTCATCGTCGGAAACGACGGCACCAGTAGCTTCGGCAGCGTCCGTCGCTACACACCGAGCGAGCCCGCCGGGCAGCGCATCGAGGTCATCCTCGATGATCCCGCGCTCACGACCTTTGACCGCGTGAACATCGATCCGGAAGGCATGATCGCGACGATCGGCAAAGGACAGCTCGTTCGCATCGACCCGACCGGTCCGCTACCTCTAACGCCGGGCGACTACGAGCAGTTCGACATTGAAGTCAACTCGACATTCGGCGGTCTCCCTGGAGCCCGCTCGCCCGCAGCCGCCATCAACCTCACCCTCGACAAAGACGGCGACTACCTCGTGACGGTGGCAACCACGTTCTTCGAGGATTACGGTAACCCACTGGCGCTGCCGTTCCGGTTCACGACCGCGTACTCGCTCCTAAAGATCGATCGCACATCAGGAACCGTCGGAAGCCCGACAGGGACACCGAACGTCCTTGTGGAACTACTGGCCGGCTCCGTCTCCTGCCAGGGGACCTGTCCGGTCGTGCCACCGCCGGCCGACTTCTCCGGTGCGATGTTCCCGGTCATCCCGCTGACCCACTTTGGCACGTTCCACGGATTAATCGTCGATCCCAACTGCGAGATCCTCTTTGGGAGCGATTCGATCAACAGTGTATGGGCCGCTGACCCCACGGGGCCGACCGGTCACATCATCTGGACCGGCGGACGCGGTGCCGACCTCGAATACGCGAACGTTGCGCCAGGCGGGCTGGGCGACTTCGATTTCGACTGTGACGTGGACGACATCGACTACGCCCAGTTCCTCGATTGCATGGCCGGCCCCGACCTTCCACCCGATCCGACACCGTTTGTCGAGCCGCAGGATTGCCTCGACGCGTTCGACAGCGATGGCGACGTTGACGTCGACGCTGACGATCTGGCCGCGTTTCAGACCGTGTATACCGGGAGCTAGCTGGACGGTTCAGCCGTTGCAGCGAACAACGTCCGGCACGACGTTCGCTCGGGCGAAGTTCGCGCCGAAGGCTCTTGGTGCTGCGCTGAGCCCTCGGGCACCGGGGGCGTCGGCGTCTCGACCGTCCGCCATCTGGACGCAGCCGCCCAGGTGTGTACTATTCCTCCCTTCCTACGCTCGTGTTGTACCCATGGCTATGAAGGGAGCTACTTGTGAAGTTTGACACCAAAGTCGTCCGCGCAGGAATCACGCCGGATCCAACGACCGGCGCCATCGTCCCGCCGATTTTCCAGACCGCGACCTACGTCCTGGACGAAGTCGGAAAGGACAAGGGCTTCGATTACACGCGATCATCGAATCCGACCCGTCAGATGCTCGAGGCTCAGTTGGCGGCGATCGACGGCGGCGCCCACGGCATCTGCTTCGCGAGCGGCATGGCCACCGTGGATAGCTGCCTGAAGCTCCTCAAATCCGGCGATCACGTCGTCTGTTCCGACGACGTCTACGGCGGCGTTTCGCGCCACTTCAACCAGGTCCTCACGAGATACAACCTCAACTTCACCTACGTCGATTCCTCGGATCCGGACAAGGTCAGAGAGGTCATCCGTCCCGAGACGAAAATGCTCTGGGTCGAGACGCCGACCAACCCGCTGCTCAAAGTCACCGACCTTGCGGCCATGTCCAAGCTCGCCAAAGAACACGGACTGATCTTCGGTGTCGACTCCACCTTCGCGACGCCGGTCTTCCTTCGACCGCTCGAGTTCGGTGCCGATCTCGTCATGCATAGCACGACCAAGTACCTCAGCGGCCACAACCAGATCATCGGCGGCGTCGTCATCACCAATCGGCAAGACCTCGCGGAAGAGATGAAGTTCATCCAGAAGACGATCGGTGCCGTCCCCAGCCCATTCGACTGCTGGCTGACGATGCTCGGCCTCAAAACGCTTCACCTCCGCATGGACAGGCACGCGACGAACGCACAGGTGGTGGCTGAGTTCCTCGAAGCGCACCCGAAAGTCGAACGGGTGACCTATCCCGGACTGGCGTCTCATCCCCAGCACGCCGTCGCCAAAGCGCAAATGGACGGTTTTAGCGGCATGATCTCCTTCGAGCTCGTCGGTGGAATCGCAGCCGGACGAACCGTGATGAACAGCGTGCGGCTTTGTGCCCTCGCCGAGAGCCTCGGTGCGGTCGAGACGATGATCACGCACCCAGCCACCATGACCCACGTGGACGTCCCCGTGGAAGAACGCCACGCGCGCGGGCTGACCGATGGCCTGGTACGCATTTCGGTGGGAATTGAGGACGCGGACGACATCGTCGCGGATCTAGAGCAGGCGCTGAAGAAGGCGTGAGACTCTGTTGAGCGAGGCGGTCCCACGACCAAAGAGGGGCATTTCGGTGTGGCACCGGTTTTCAACCGGTGGGGAGTACTGGAATGTGTCGCACCGGTTTCCAACCGGTGGAAGACGCGAAGGCGATGCTTCGCCCTCTGCCTACGTGTAGCCGGCGATGAGCCAATCCCGAAACGCGTCGTAGTCACATGACATCGTCGCGTACTCCTCCTCGTGATCTTCAAGGCCTTCGAGGCTGGGTGGCGGTGTGGGATCCACGCCGATCGTGGCCTGTATCTCCTCCGGGAACTTGGCCGGATGGGCCGTTTCGATGCTCACGGCGAGTTGATCCCGTGCGTCAGGGTGTGTTTGAAGGAACTGATCGAGTCCGGCCCAGCCCGTCGCGCCGTGCGGTTCCAGAAGGACCCCGAACCGTTCGTGGGCGTCGCGGATGGTCGCCCGTGTTTGCTCGTCTGAAACACTGACCGCGAACAGGTCCTCGCGCATCTTCGCGAGATCGGGCATCTCCTTGATCGCACCCGTCTCGTCCATCCATCCGCCGTAAACGTCGACCAATCGAGCCAGGTTCGACGGATGACCGACGTTCATGGCGTTCGAAATGCACTTGCGCGACGGTGAAATCTTCTCGTAGCGCCCGGTCTCCAGGAACGCCGGCACTTCATCGTTCGCGTTCGTTGCGATGACCGTACGCTGAATCGGCAAGCCCATCTTCCGTGCGATCACCGCGCCCATCATGTCGCCGAAGTTTCCCGACGGAACGGAGAAGACAATCGGCTCGCCGCCGCGAGCAAGCTTCGCGTAGGCATAGACGTAATACACACTCTGCGGTAGCAAACGCCCGATGTTGATCGAATTGGCCGACGTCAACCGAACGGCCGACAACGCCGGATCGGCAAACGCCTGCTTCACTATCGCCTGGCAGTCGTCGAACTTCCCGTCGATTCCCAGCGTCGTGACGTTGCCGCCGATCGTCGTCATCTGCTTGCGCTGCCGCGTCGAGACCTCCTCGACCGGAAAGAGCACGACGACACGGATTCGATCCACACCCCTGTATGCATGCGCGACGGCACTGCCGGTATCGCCCGAGGTGGCCGTCAGGATCACCAACTCTCCCTCGAGACGACCCATAAGCAAGCTCATCCAACGGGCCATCATTCGCGCGGCGAAGTCCTTGAACGACGCCGTGGGTCCGCGATCCAATCGCAGCAGATAGTGGCGCCCCTCGACGCACTCGAGCGGGACGTCGAAGTCGTATGCGTCTTCACAGAGACGCCGAAGTTCATCGTCGTCGAAAACACCCTGTGTGAATCGGCGCAGGACATTCATCGCGATGTCCGCATAACGTAGATCCGCCCACGAACCCAGCTCGTCCCGACCGATGGCCGGAAATCGCTCCGGGAGATACAGCCCCCGGTCGCCTGCCTGCCCCTGAAGAAGGGCCTCATCGAGTGACACCGACGGCGCGCCGCGGTTCGTACTGTAATACTCAATCACGTTCGACATCACTCCACTGTGAGGGTCAAATCCCCGTTAGCCGCGTATGAACTCATCGATCAGCGAGGTACCTGGGTCGATCATGACACCCGACGACTTGGCCGCTGTTTCACTGAAGGACGTTCCGGCGTCCGCCGCGACACCCGTTCCCGCGAAGCACCACGGAGGCGGCACCGCCGAGTGCGCCCGCGTGGTCACCGGTGTTGGATGATCCGGCGCGACAAGTACACGCCACGAGTCGTACCCGCGCACCGCCTCGAGCAACGGGCCGACCACATGTTCATCGACGCGCTCCAGCGCTAAGACCTTCTCCTTCGCATCGCCGAGGTGACCCGCTTCGTCCGGCGCCTCGACGTGCGCGATCACGACATCATACGTTTCCAGCGCTCGCACAGCCGCAGCGCCCTTTCCCACGTAGTTCGTGTCGATGTAACCCGTTGCCCCCGGAACCTCGATCACATCGACCCCCATGCACCTCGCGATTCCGCGAATGATGTCCACCCCGGTGATCACCGCGCCGCGGACCCCGAACCGCTCTTGGAGCGAGGGCAACCGCGTCGGTCGTCCTTGCCCCCACAGCCAGATGTTCGTCACCGGGTCGCGACTTTCCACCCGCCGAGTCCGATTGACCTCGTGGTCCGCCAGCATCTCCGCCGCGCGTACCATGATCGTTTCGACGCGCGCCGCGTCCGCCCCGTGTGGGCGGTGATCAGCCACCGATTCGTTGGGAATATCGTGCGGCGGAGCGCATCGTACGTCCAACGTCCCGACGTTCTCCGCGATCATCAAGTTGCGATACGACACGCCGGTATGAAAGGCGAGCCCCTCGCCGGAGAACAGCGTTGCCAGATCACCGATCAGAGCATCGGACTCTGACTGGGGAATATGCCCGGCGGTGAAGTCCGCCATTCGCCCGTCGAGAACGGTGACGAAGTTGCAGCGAAATATGACGCCGTTGGGGCCAACGCTCAGACCCTGCGCCGCCGCCTCCAGCGGAGCCCGGCCGGAGTAATACTCGTGGGCGTCATATCCAAACAGCGACAGCGTCGCCACGTCCGTCGCAGAGGTAAAACCCGGTGGAACCGTCACCACCCGCCCGATTCGACCCTGCCGCGCGACCTCGTCCATGAAGGGAATGTGGGCCGCCTCGAGCGGTGTCTTGCCGCTCAGCGCCGACAGTGGTTCGTCCGCGGCGCCATCCGGCAGGATGATCACGTACTTCATGGAACTCGCCTCCCTGGAAAACAACGAAAACACCGAGCATACGGACCCGACCCGTTTTGGCAATGACACGAGGCCTCGTCGGGATCACGACCTCAGTCGGAGCCACGGCGATTTGGGATTGTGATCCGCGCTGTACGCGTCGCATCCCCGCGGTAAAGTACGCGGTACGAAAAGGAGCCCACCATGTACCCACAGGAACCGGATCGCGTGAGTCTCGCGGCGCTTCCGACGCCGTTGATTCGCCTGCAGCGATTGGAACGGGAACTCGGCCGCGGACAGATCTGGATGAAACGCGACGACCTGACGGGTCTCGAACTCTCCGGCAACAAGGTCCGAAAGCTCGAGTATATTGTGGCGCAAGCACTGGCCGACGGCTGCGACGCACTCGTGACCGAAGGCACCGCGCAGTCCAATCACTGCCGCGCCACCGCCGCCGTTTGTGCCAAGATGGGCCTGCAATCCGTGCTTCTCATTCGACCGCAGCCGGGCGGTGTGCCGGCGGGGAATCACCTGCTCGACCTGCTCTTTGGCGCAAAGGTGAAGTGCTTCCCCCGTGAGCGATTTGAAAGCGACCGCCGGGAGATCGTCGATTCCGTTCTTGCTGACTTGAAGAAGGCAGGCCGCAAACCCCGCTGGGTGCCGATGGGCGCGTCCGAACCGATCGGTTGCTGGGGCTACATCCGCGCGATAGGCGAACTCGCCGAACAACTGCGATCGCAAGCGCTCGATCAGTGCGACGTCATCGTTCCCGTGTCATCCGGCGGAACGTTCGCCGGCGCGGTGCTCGGCAAGCTGATGGGCCGGTTCCAGGGCATTCACCTCTGGGGCGTTCCGGTCAGCGACGACGTCGCGTTTCATACGCGCGAAGTCGGTGACCTTTGCAGGCAAACCATCGAGAGGTTCGCCTTGCCCGTCGACTTCTCCGATTCTGAGATGTTGTTCATGAACAGTTACGTCGGCGAGGGCTACGCCATTCCCTATCCCGCCGCGATCGACACCATACGTCTTTTGGCTCGAACGGAGGGCATACTTCTGGATCCGGTCTATACCGCCAAGGCGTTCTGCGCCTTGCTCGACGGCGTTCGCGACGACCGGTTCGGGAACTCCCGCCCCGTGGTCTTCATCCATACCGGCGGTATCTTCTCCGACTTCGCTTGGCCCGAGACGTTGCTTCCGGAGCCCCACTGACCCGTCCGGGGTCAGCGGCGCAGGGTGCTGAAGGTCAGGGCGGCGGCTTGCGCCACCGCCCTTCACGGTCTTTGTCGTCCCGAACGTCGGACCGTTAGCTTCGCGGGTCAGCCCGGATGACACCGAGGGGTATCGCCCGGGCGACCGCGGCCACCTCGCCTACGGGCAGGGAGGACCGTTCGGCGCGAAGGGGTATCCGTCACCGGTCTCGAACTCCTGCAGCACCGCGACGAACTCACTCACGGTGATCTTTCCGTCGACGTCCGCAATCACACCGTTGCTCACCCCGAGCAGATCAAGCCTCGTCTTGTGCGGGGAACCGGTGGCAGCGCCGAATCCATCGACGACGGAAACCGTGTCGAAGACACTC
>JAJDDV010000055.1 GCA_029260135.1 Phycisphaerae bacterium
CCCGCTCCTTTACAGTCGCGGTTCGGATTGGGGCGGTGCGTCGGGCGTGTTTCGCTTGGATCAGGTCGGATGTGAGGCCGATAATGATAGGGCGTGGGTGTTGGTCTAAGCGCGTTTGGAGGTGACGCAGGAAGATGCCGCAGAAGGTTTTGTTTGTTACGAGCTACTACCCGGAGTATCTGAGCGAACTCTATCGGCAGGAACCTCAGCTTGCGCAACAGGATTACGCGCAACAGCACGCAAGAATCTTCGACACGGGATTCGGTGTTGGCGACGCTTACTCGCATCATCTTCGTTGTTTGGGATGTGAGGCGGAGGAGGTCATTTGTGACGCTGACGTCATGCAGCATCGCTGGGCTGAGGAGCGTGGCCTGACGCTGCGGGGGAACCTTCACGATCGTCGGCGGCAGATCGTCGCGGGTCAGGTTGAGGCGTTTCGCCCGGACGTTCTCTATGTGTTCGAGTGGTCCCCGCTGGGTGATCGGTTCGTGCAGGAGATGGAGGGGCGGGTCGCGCTTCGCGTCGGTCAGATCGCCTCGAGTTTGCCGGAGGATCGCACGTTTGCGGGGTACGATCTGGTACTGTCGGCGTGGCCACCGATCGTGAAGCACTTTCGGCGGAGGGGGAAGGCGTCGGCGCGGTTGCGATTGGGTTTTGATGACCGCGTGTGGCGGCGGATTTCGCCGCAACCGCCGCGGTATGATGTTACGTTTGTCGGCGGGTTTGCGCCGGCGCACGGGCAGCGGATTCCGTGGTTGGAGCGACTTTCGAAGGATGTGAAGATCGACGTGTTTGGGTACGGGTTGGATCGCGTGCCGAAGGATTCGCCGATTCATGCACGGTATCGAGGGGCGGCGTGGGGCTGGCGCATGTACGAGGTGCTGGCGCAGTCCAAGATTACGTTGCATTTGAACGCGGAGATCACGGTGCCGAATCAGACCGCGCGCGATGATGACTACGCGTGCGCGATGCGGTTCTATGAGGCGACGGGGATGGGGACTTGTCTGGTTGCGGAGGCGAAGCGGGACTTGCCTGCGTTGCTCACGCCTGGCGAGGAGATCGTGGCGTATCGGGATGTGGATGAGGCTGTCGAGCTTATCCGGTATTATCTGCAGCACGATCGGGAGCGTGAGGCGATTGCCCAAGCCGGTCAGCGGCGGACGTTGCGCGAGCACACGTATGAGGCGCGAATGGCTGAGTTGCATGAGATTCTGACGCAGCGTCTGCGCGGGGCGTGAGTCAGAGGAGCGCGGCTGCGTTCAGAACAGCACGCGCACATCGGCGGCGACGGCGCCTTGGGGACCGGCGAAGACGGGGTTGATGTCGAGTTCGCGGATTTGGGGATTCTCGATGAGCATTTGGGAGACGCGCTGGATCAGTGTTGCCAGTGCGGTCTGATCGATTCCTTCCTGGCCACGGATGCCTTTGAGGAGTTTGTGGGTTCGCAGTGATTCGATCATTTCGGTTGTTTCACGAGGGGTGATGGGGGTGAGTTTGAAGGCGACGTCTTCGAGCACTTCGACGTAGATGCCGCCGAGTCCGAACATGAGGACGTGTCCGAGTCCTGTTGCGGCGTTGGCGCCGATGATGACTTCGTGCCCGCCGGTGAGTTGTCTCTGGACGAGAAGTCCCGGCGATGCGCTGGAAAATCGGTCGAGCATATCCTGTGCTTTGGCGCGAAGGGATTGGGGGTCTTGGAGGTTCAGGGCGACGCCGCCGCTGTCGGTCTTGTGGACAATCTGTTCCGCGTCGACTTTGAGTACGACGGGGTAGCCGATTTCGTCGGCGGCTGATATGCATTCGTCAACGGTTGTGGTGCAGCGGTATTCGGCAATCGGGATTTTGTAGCAGTCGAGGAGTTCGTATCCATCGGCTGCGGATAGGCAGGCCTTTCCTTGTCGCCGTGCACTTTGGACGATGTCCGTGGCGCGCTGAGTTTTTGCGTTGGTCTCGAGCGAGGGGTCTTCTACGGGTCGCCGTAGCCAGGTTGCATATCTTCCCATGGATGCCAGGACTCTGGCACCGGTTTCGGGCATGTCGTAGACGGGCACGCCGCTTTGACGGATGATGTCGAGGGTTTCGGCCCAGCCATTTTTCTCGGTCATGACGGTTGCGATGATGGGTTTTGTTGAACGGCGGTTTGCGTCGGCGATTTCGCGGGCGACGCCGAGCGTATCGACGAAGAAGGGCGTGACGAAGTTGAGGAAGACGGCGTCGATGGATTCGTCGGTGATGAGCGCGTCGAGTGCGGCGGCGAAATGTTCCGGGCCTGCTGTGGCGAGCACGTCGATGGGGTTGTTGATCGAAGCTTCGGGGTAGAGTTTCTCGCGAAGGGCAGACTCCGTTTGTTTCGAGAGCGTGGGCATGGTCATGCCGCCTTCGATGAGCTCGTCGGTTGCGATGATGGCGGGGCCTCCGGTGTTGGCGATCATGCCGACTCGGTTTCCGGTGGGGATTGGCTGTGCGGCGAATCCGATGGCGGATTGGCAGAGGTCTTCCATGTTGCGGAACGGGACGATGCCGGCTTTTTCGAAGATCAGTTCGATGGCGGTGTCTTGTTTCATGAGGCCGCCGGTGTGTGATGACACGGCTTTGGCACCCTCCGCGGTTCGGCCGACTTTCATACCGAGGATGGGTTTGTGGCGCGAGACCTCGAGTGCTGCCTCGAGGAAGGTTTTGGGGTCGGGCAGGCTTTCGATGTGGACGAGGACGACGCGGGTTTGTTCATCGTTTCCGAAGTGGCGGATGATCTCGGGGATGGAGACGTCGCAGGCGTTTCCATTGCTGGCGTATTGTCGAACGCCGACGCCGAGTTCGGCGATCCTCTGGTGGATGACTTCTCCGACGCCTCCGCTTTGTGCGACGATGGAGATGTGGCCTGGTTCGGGTCTGGTGAAGGTGAAGTTGCAGTAGGCTCTGACGTTTTGATCGGTGTTGATGATGCCCTGGCAGTTGGGTCCGAAGACGCGGATGCCGGTATCGGTGGCGATTTGCCGGAGTTGATCTTCCAGTGCGGCGCCTTCGTCGCCGATCTCGCGGAATCCGGCGGTGTTGACGATGACGGCTTTGACGCCCTTTCTGGCGCAGTCTTCGACGCAGTCGGGTACGAAGGTGTTTTTGATGACGATGTGTGCGACGTCGACGGGATCGGGCGTGTCGAGAATAGAAGGGTAAGCTTGGAGGCCTCGGATTTCGCCGCCTTTCGGGTTCACGGGGAAGATCTTGCCGGTGTAGCCGAAGCCCAAGAGGTTTTCGATGATGCGGTAGCCGATGGTGAGTTCGCGGTTTGAGGCGCCGATGACGGCTACGGAACGTGGGGAAAACAGTGCGTCCAATTGCATTCTGGCAACTCCGGTGGACTGCTGGGCAGTCTGAAAGACTTTATGATTCGAGTCCCAACAGTGCGGCGCCGTATGCGCCGGTGAACTGCGGGTGCTTGGGAACGAGCACTTCCCGGCCGATCGCCTCGGTGACGAGGTCGACGATGCTGGTGTTGTGTGCGATGACGCCGCCGGTCATCACCATCCGGCCGGCGAGAGGGTCCATCTCGATGATTCGTTTGACCACGGATCGGAACGCGGCTTTGACGATTTCCGGTAGGGGGGTTCCGTGTGCGATCAACGACAACAGTTCGGTTTTGGCGAACACGGTACAGAACGAGCCGAGTTCGAGGTTGCCGGTTGCGGATCGTGCGAGGTTGTCGAGTTGTTCGATTGGCGTATCGAGTCGTCCTGCGATTTCCTCGATGAAGGCGCCGGTACCGGCGGCACACTTCCGGTTCATCTTGAAGTTGCGGCGATCGCCCGTGTCCGTCACGGAGATGACTTTGTTGTCCTGTCCTCCGATGTCGACGATGGTGATGGCGTGGGGGAACGTTTCGTAGCATCCGCGGGCGTGACACGTGATTTCGGTGATGGCGGTCGTGGCGAAATCGACGTTTCGCCGACCATAGCCGGTGGCGACGATCGATTGGATGTTTTCGAGACGAATTCCGGATGCGGCGGTGGTTTCTTCGAGGCAGGCGGAAGCGGCTGAGGCGAAGTGGGCTCCGGATTTTCTTACGGCGCGAGCGAGAACGCCGTCTGGATTCAGGAGAACGGCTTTGGTGGCTGCTGCACCGACGTCGAGGCCTAGAGAATGGTTCGAAGCGTCAGATGACATTGTGATGGCCTTTGGACTCCTAGGGTGTGGCGAGTTGCTCTGCGAAGGCTTCGATTTGTGTTCGCGCTTGTTCGTCCGAGTAGCAGCGCAGGTCGTTGAGGTCACCGGAGATGGTGATCCATGGGACGTCAAGCCGATCTGCGATGCGTTGGGGCATTCCGTGATGGCAGTTCGTGTTGTTCGGGCAGGTTTTGGCGTCGTGGAAGACGATGCCGTCCACACCGAAGAAATCGATCATGTCGGAGAGGTATCGCTCTTTGACGGGATCCGTTCGAACAATGAAGAGCTTTGTGTAGGCGCGGGCCATGGAGCGAAAGGGGTCGGCGGGGTCGAGGTCGGTGAAGATCCACGAGTTTGCATAGGTGCTAGCAACGACGCATGTTTGCAGTTCGAGGAACTGTGTGGCGAGATCGCGCAGGCGGCCCCAGACCGGCATTCCTTCCCAGTAGAGGCGGGTTCGTTCGCTCTCGACGGCTGCGACTCGATCGGCGATTCTGGTTTTGAGTTCGGCGAGCAGTTCGTTGTAGTAGTCGATGGCGAGTTGTGTTCCGCGAAGTACGACGGCAGGCGCCATGTGGATGGTGCTGTCGAAGAAAGTCAGCGGCGCGGGTCTGGTGGCGGCGGTTTCGAGGACCTCCTTCCACAGGTCTGAGCACTGCCTGGAGAGGCGAACCGTTTCGCGGAGGCGGTCGATATCGAGTTTGGTGCCTGAGACGGCTTCGAGCGGATCGACGAGCGCCTCGATTTGTCCGGCGATTCCGTTCACGTGGACTTCGGTGACGTCACCGACGCCGCGGTAGCATGAGATTCCGATGACGGGTTTTTTCCAGTGGTCGCCGTACCAGGAGAACCAGTCCTGTACGTCTCGGCATTGGTTTGTGTTGTAGACGAGGACATCGGGTCGGGGTATGGCGGTGATTCCGTCGTAGGCGTCGCTGAGCGGCGTGCGGTTTTGCAGGAAGGCTCCGATGTCACTTGTCATATAGGAGCAGGCGTCGGGCGAGTATCCGATGGCGTTTGCGGCTGGGATCGCTTCGGTCGCGATGCGTGAGGCGCCGAGCATGGCGCCGTGGTTTTCCGGGAAGTAGACGACGAAGCCCATGGCTCGCAGGAGCTCGGCGGGGCCGACGCTGGTACACCATGCTACCTTGGGTTGGCCTTCCTTGGCAGCTTGATCCAGTTCGTAGAAATGATCTGCCATGAGTTTTCGCATGGTCTTGGCGGCGGCAATTTTCCTGATCTTGACGACCTTCGCGTCAGCCATCACGTCGTCTCCAAAGAGGGATTCGCGCCAAACGGTGGTTGGCACGATTGCAAGCTACTCGGCTGCGATTCGGCGTCAAGCGGTGTTTGGGGTGTAATCGGGAGCGTGTGGCTAGGGCGAATTCAGTGTCCTGCACGCACGGCAAACCCGGGCTCGCGGAGAGCGGGAGCGGGCAACTCGTAATTGGCGGCTGACGGCGACGGGTCGCCCGGTTTCGAGGGCCGTGTTCGCCACGGCTCCAACGACCCGACGAAGTCGAACGGCATCATGCACAACGTCAAGCTGTCACGTGCCCATCGGGATATCGGCGCGGGTTTGCATCCCATTCGTCTCGGCAGCGGGAGTCGCTTGTCTTTGCTCGAAGCCGGCCGAGACCCGAAACCGGTGGAACCGATCGCACGGGGTGTGCGTACGATTCCGGGCCATGGCGGCTCCGTGGTTGACCTCTTCGCCACTTCGCAAGATGGTGCCCTGCTGTACGCGCCGGAGGTCGCGCCGCAGGAACTCGATACACTGTTGTCGGTCGATCACGAGGTCCGCGAAGAAGAGATCGTTAGCAGCATGTGAGAACGCGAAACCGCTTGAGTCGGAAGGCATGCTGTCGATTCCCAACTCGGCCCTCTGGGCATGAGCCAGCAGGTCGTCTCTGACGCATGGTTGCACGACGCATCTAGAACGCCCCGCTTCTTGAGCCGGCACTCTTCGGAAAACGCTGATTGTGGGCGCTGGGAACCGGTCGCTGGACGTGGCACGGGTTTTTGTAGTACAATCATCGTACGCGAAATGTCGTGTACGCCATGCTCGACGGAGATCCATAAGTCGTTAAGTCGTTGCTTGGCAGCTAGTTAGGCGGGCGTAATTCAGTGGTAGAATGCCAGCTTCCCAAGCTGGACGTCGGCGGTTCGAATCCGCTCGCCCGCTTTTCGGCAGACGGTGTCAATTGATGCCGCCTGTTGTCGTAAGTACCTTTCTTGCAGGGGTTTCCGTTCGACCCACCACGCTTCCGACGGCTGCTCTTGCGGCCATTCGATGACAGCCGATGTCGATCGATGGACCCCGTTCCACCAAGTAAAACACCAAGCTGAACACCAAGCTTTTTCACGTCGGCTGGGGCTGCCTCGGCAGGCTGTGGCCCGTCCATCTTGGGGAGAGCATCCAGGGCCGCAGCGGTGTCCAGCATCTGCGGGTCGGCGTAGGTCCCGAGGGTCAGCCGGATATCGCTGTGCCGCATCAGTGCCTGAGCCGTTCGCGGGGCGACTCCCGCCGCCGCGAGATACGACGCCGTTGTGTGGCGGAGCCCGGTAACACGCGCGACGCGATGCGCCCGGCGGCTGTGCCGTTACGGGATTCGACGCGACCAATGCACTTCTGGCTGGCAGGATCGAATGTTCTCCCCGCGTGCTCGAATGACTCCACGCCCAGGTGGGCAAGAAGGCTATCAATCTCGATGCGGTCAGCGTTCCGTGCGTGCCATTCAAGCTCGGCGGCTACAGCGTGAGTCACCGAAACGGCCACGCCTCGGTTCGCATCGACCAGGAAAGCTACAAGAGACTGAAGGTCTATCTGACCGACCTTGCCCCGCGCCGGTCCGTCGAGCACATGATCGAGGAATTGTCAGCGGGCGGGCAAAACCGGCCAGTAGTGGGCGGGTGAAAACCGGCCATTTTGAGGAGCGTTGGATTCGTCCATTAGCTTTCTCCGTGAAAGGAGAAGGCATTTGGAGAACGTCATCGGGTCAAATCGCAGCTTTGCTCGAGCCTATCCGGCGCTGTAGTACCAATGCGCAGCTGTCGTCCGAACGTAATTGAGGATCACTCAATCCGGCAGGACTCTCATAGGTCGAATATACAGTTTCAGCTCTTGGACTGCGCAGTAGACGGTGGGGACGACGAGCATCGTAATCACTTCGAACACCATGCCACCGAAAACCGGAATCGCCATCGGAACCATGATTTCGGAACCTCGTCCCGTTGATGTAAGCACGGGTACGAGTGCGAGAATGGTCGTCGCCGTGGTCATCAGACAAGGTCTCACGCGCTGCATTCCACACTCCACGATGCACGTGCGAATCTCCGCTCGGGACGAATAAGCGTTGCGTCCAAAGTTTCGCTGGAGATTGCTCGCAATGACCACTCCGTCATCCGATGCGATGCCAAACAGCGCTAGGAATCCTACCCACACGGCTACACTGAGATGGACAGGATGAACTTGGAAGAGTCCCCTCATGTTCACTCCGAGAACGGAAACATCGAGGAACCATGGCTGTCCATAGAGCCACAGCATGATGAAGCCACCGCTCCACGCGACAGCCACGCTTGAAAACACGATCAGCGTTGTCGCTGTGGATCGAAAATGCAGGTAGAGAATCACGAAGACGAGGGCAAGAACTACTGGAAGGATGATTGCCAACTTCTTCTCGCTACGCACCTGATTCACATAGCTCCCGGCAAAGGAGTAGCTGACGCCGTCGGGTAGGCTTAGGCTTCCATTAGACAGCGCCTGGTCCAGATAGCCACGCGCTTCTTCGACCGTCTCTACCTCCGAGTACGCTTCCTCTTTATCGAACAAGACATATCCGACCAGGAAGGTGTCTTCGCTCTTGATGACGTGTGGACCGCGAACGTAGTTAATCTTGGCTATTTGGTCGAGGCGAACAAGAAGTGTGACCGGAATCTGCATATTCGCATTGTCCCTCCCCTGAACGAGGATGCGTCCGAGTGACTCTACTGTGTCTCTAAGCTCACGTAAGTACCGGACACGTACGGGAAACCGTTCGCGCCCTTCGACGGTCGTGGTGATTTGCCTACCGCCGACGGCAACCTCAATGACGTTCTGAACCTCCTCCAACTTGATTCCATACCGGGCAATAGCCTCGCGGTCGATGTCGATCTCCAAATACGGTTTACCAATGATACGGTCTGCAATCAACGTGGATGCATCGATTGACGCCACTTCTCTGAGGATCGTTTCGATCTCAAATGCCGCTTGCTCGACCGCCACGAGTGAAGGCCCCTTGATCTTGACGCCCATGGCGGCCCTAATCCCGCTTTGAAGCATGACAAGTCTGGCCCCGATCGGTTGAAGCCTCGGCGCAGATGTAGTTCCCGGAACCTCCGCTGCCGCCACGATGGCACTCCAGATGTCCGTTGGTGCATGGGAAGGATTTCGGGCAAGCGACTCCTTGTACGCATGCACGATTCCGGGCCATCCTTGTCGGCCAGGATTGAGCTCCGGGTCGAGTGCAGGCCGCCACTGACGAAAAGGGCTACCGTGTGCATCCGGAATCAGGCGACCCATCTCATCGCGAACGAATCGCCCACGGACGACATAGGGTTTGCCGTCCGGCGAAGGTACCGGCGTGGCCTCGGCATCACGAAACACATCCGTTTCTGTCGACTCGAATCGAAAGAAGCCACGCGAGCCGTGTGCGTCCAGTAGATACTCTGACTTGTAGTTGATAACCGTCTCGATCATTGATATAGGTGCCGGGTCCAACGCGCTTTCCGCGCGGCCCAGCTTGCCGACAACAGACTCCACCTCCGGAATCTTACGTACTGAGGCATCCTGTGTCTGAAGAACATCGTGCACCTCGCCAATCGACGCATGCGGCATGGTGACCGGCATGTACAGGAAGGATCCCTCATCCAAAGGTGGCATGAACTCTTTACCGCGACCGTTCCAATCCTGTGCGATTGTCCACAGTATCTCCTTCGTTAGTGAGGTGTTGGAGCCGGACTCTAGGTCCGTCCAAGGTGTGTGCCGCAATCTCTTCAGGTGCGTTGAGCTCGACCATTGCGCCAAGAGGTTCTCGGCGTCCGCGCTCGCCAGTTCACGAAAATGTGAACGTGCTGCCGTCGAACTCAAGTCCATCGCCTCGTCCGACCAACGAAGCAGGTTGCCACGTCGCTCTAGGAGGCCGTGCTGTCTCAGCCGATCGATGTTCGAGTCGTCGGAGAACACCCCTTCGCGAACGCGTTCGACCGAGCCACAAACCAACACCGGGCCAAGCCAAACATAGATTCCGCACACTACGAGAATGAAGGGAACAGAAAGGAATGTCAGCTTGTTGGCAAGGCACCAGCGAATCAGTCGTGGATACAGGCGCTCGAATACGGCGAACAGTGAAAGGAGTCCGCCCACGAGACCAGCTACGAACACGTCGTTACTCAATACACCGCGTTCCGGCCCCAGCGGCACCCAATGGCGCGACAAAAGACCAATGCCAATCAGGGTGACGAGTCCATTCACCATGAACGTTATGGGGCCGATCGCGCCCTGAGGCAACCGCCGCGCCAGAGCGCCATAGGTGCCTACGCCGACAACGACGACGCCGGCCCACCACGCTGTGGTGAGAAACGCAATGAGGAGCCCGACCATAACGCTCGCGCAGGCGAGCGCTGTTCGCAAGCGCCTCGTGTCAATCCGCCAACCAAAACACACGTAGGCGGCAACGGGGATAACGGTGAGGGCGATGAGAACTGAAGCGATCAGAGCAAAGGTCTTGGTATAGGCAAGCGGGCGAAATAACTTACCCTCCGCCGCCTCGAGCAGGAAGACGGGAAGAAAGCTGATTACAGTCGTCGTGACGGCTGTTAGAACCGCTCCGCCGACCTCGCTCGCGGCGCGGTGTACGACCGTCAGGCGGTGTTCATTGGGACTCGCGCAATCCAAGTGCCGAAGAATGTTCTGACAGACGATCACTCCCATATCGACGATCGTACCGATCGCGATGGCAATTCCGGATAGGGCTACGATATTGGCGTCGACGCCTCCGAGTTTCATCGCAACGAAGCAGATCAAGACAGCCAACGGGAGCATGGACGCGATGAGAATGGAACTCCGGAGGTGGAAGACCATAACGACAACGACAATGATCGTAATAAGGATTTCATGCGTCAATGCAGTATTGAGCGTTCCTATCGTCTCCGCGATGAGCCGTGACCGATCGTAGAAGGGGACAATTCGGACTTGGCTGAAAGTGCCGTCTGGAAGAGTCTTGCTCGGAAGACCAGCTGAGATCTCTTTGATCCTGCGCTTAACGTTGTCAATCACGGAAAGTGGATTCGATCCGTAACGCGCGACGACCACCCCACCGACCGCCTCGGCGCCCTCTTTGTCAAGTACGCCCCGTCGTAGCGCAGGTCCAAGCGTCACGTTCGCAACGTGACTTACGGTTACGGGTACGTTCTGACTGACTTCGATAACGGCATTCTCGATATCTTCCAGAGTCTTTACAAACCCTAGACTGCGAATAGTGTACTCCGCCTTGTTGATCTCAATCGTCCGGGCGCCAACATCTATATTGGAGGTCTTTACGGCTCTGAAGACCTGATCGAGCGTAACGCCGTACGCTTGAAGGGCGTCCGGATCCACGTCCACCTGGTACTCCTGCACGAACCCACCCACCGACGCAACCTCACTGACATCGGAAACGGAAAGAAGCGCATACCGCACGGTCCAGTCTTGGATCGTGCGCAGTTCGTGAAGATCCCAACCACCTGTCGTCTCTCCATTCGCATCCATGCCCTCCAGGGTGTACCAGAATACTTGGCCGAGCGCCGTAGCATCAGGACCAAGAACGGGGTGAACGCCATCGGGAAGAGTGTCACGAGGTAGCGATCCGAGCTTCTCCAGTATCCGTGAACGAGACCAGTAAAACTCAATATCCTCTTCGAAGATGACGTAGACTATGGAGAAGCCGAACATCGAGTAACTTCGTATCGTCTTGACGCCCGGGATCCCTAGCATCGATGTCGTCAGAGGGTAAGACACTTGATCTTCGACGTCCTGGGGCGATCGTCCACCCCATTTCGTAAAGACGATTTGTTGGTTGTCGCCGATGTCGGGGATGGCATCAACGGGGACTGGCGATCGTGGGAAACTCCCTAGATCCCACGGAAACGGCGCCACGGACAAACCCCAGCCGACGAACATGGCAACGAACATACCCGTCAGTAGCTTGTTGCGCAGAGAGAACCCAATCAGCCAGCCAACAGGTGTCCGGGAAGGTGAGCTCGGGTCGGGTGGCATGTCAATCCTGGAGTCAGGGAGTCTTCGTGCCGCTAATGCTAGCGGTCACTCTTCCGCAGCGGAACATAGCGGAACCGAAGTAGGGATTCTCTACAGATCGACCGCGCTGAATCCAATCCGCGCCGCGATGGTCAAAAGCCATGGGGCAGTGCACACGATAGATAGGCTCCGAACCGGCAATGCCGAACTGTGTGACAAGTCTGATCAGTGCGCGCGAGATCAACTCGAAATCCGCGCGCGCCGTTCCGATCGACGTCGATGTCGAAAGACGCTCGGCGCGCTCTGCCAAGGAGGTGTGATCTGAGGTCCATGTGCCCTTCGCCACATCCGCCAATGGCGGACCAAGGGCGCGCAGGGCGGACGGCAAACGCTTTGCGGACTGCGTGGCGGAAGCCAGATCATCGCGACTCAGCGCGGAGTGAACATCGAAGTATGCAGCCATCACCGGTTCCAGTGTGACATGGATGCTCGACGGTATACTACCCTTGTGCTCCACTGCACGTTGTGGCGCTTCAGATCGAAGCTGACCGGCCACGGGCGTACGCGGGCTCATCATGCTTGGCTTGGCGAGAATCTGGAGAGCACTGTCGATCTTGAAGTTGCCATGGACGACGACGTGTTCACCTTCAGTAAGACCCTCGCGAACGAGATAGTGATCGGCGGCTTTGGGGCCGAGCACAATGGTTCTTCCCACAAAACGGGCTGGCGATCCGGCGTCGGCGACGTAGACCACCGCTCGCTTTCCCGTGATGAGCGGCGCGGTCGCTGGGATGACCAGAGGCGGAATCGCACGCCCGTCGTCCTTCCGGTACCCAAGTGATTCAATATCACGAAGGTCCATTCCGCATTGATCGCATTTGCCAAACTCGTCCTTCGCAATATTGGCGTGCATGGGGCATACCCAATCTCCACCCACGCGCGGACTAACCACCCGCCCCTGGTCGTCCAACGTGGCGCGAACGGTCGCGCGAACGAGCATCCCCAACTTGAGCCTCGTGTCCAAGTTGGGCACTCGTACGCGTGCTTCGATCGTGCGGGTGAAGTTGTCGAGCTTGCTGTCAATAAAGACGATCGTCCCTTCAATAACCTCGCCGGGGCACGCCTCCGCGCTCATCGTGACCGGCTGGCCGAGCCGAATCCACGCAAGATCCGGCTCATAGGCATCCAATGTGACGCCAAGACGCGCCACGTTTCGCCCCGAAGTGCGCCCGCCTTGCCCCCGGCGAACTGGTCGATTTCGCGATGTGTCGTATTCGTCATAATCGACATGCCCAACAAGGCGTACCTCGGTCGAAACGAAACGCCTTTCCACGACAGCGGTCTGAATGCGTGCGATGCGCTGAGCCCGAGGCGAGAGCTCGAGGACGGCGGCGTTCTTGATGGACCGGCTGAACGCGCTTTCGCCCACCTCGATCATCTCCATCCCGCACGTGGGACACTTACCCGGCTTTGGACGAGGAGGAAGACAAAACATGGAGCACGCATATAACGGCCGGGACCGCTGCTGCGCCGCCGTGATGCTCGCAGATGGCGCTAAGGCTCGACCGCACTCAGAACACTCTCCGCTACTGCGATCTTCGATGTCGAGATGGTCTGGACAGGGCGCGTACACTCCCGAAGCATGATGGCCTTGCTCCGCCGAAATGGGAGCAGGGGTGCGCAATTCGTGTACTGCGCCGCGGACTAAATACCCAACGAGGAACGCAATACAAACGTAAACAATCAATGGCAGCGCGGACAGTGCCGTCTGGAGCTTCTTCAGCGATGACACTCGTTTAGGACCTTCCTACTGGAGTACAAAAACCACAAACGAGCCAATGTCGAAGAGGAGAAGCCCACAAGTCGCGAACTGAGATATCGTGTCCGAAAGCAGGGCGCAGTCTATCATGAGACGTCGCATGCCGACCGCAGGGGTGTCTCGTACCGCAGGCTCGATGCATCGGACGCAGCGGAGTCAACGGGTCAGGGCGGTTTCCACAACGACTGCGAAAACGCAGATCAAGGTCGACAGGACCGTCGGAAACCTCCTGACCGAGTCGCACACACTCGGTGGAAAACATGAAAGTGCTACCACAGAGTGTATCAGAACGCGCGAGATCTCCGCGAGGTGTGTCACTTCTCACGGCAAGTGGTCTATCCTTCGACAACCGTCAATCACCTCCTCTGTCCGAAGATCTGAAACAACCCGGCAACGTCTCGCAAGTCAATGTCGCCACTGTCATCGACATCCAGCAAGGCGTCACATGCATCTGCCGAAACGGATCCCGCGTCCTTGACCGGCCCAACCAACGCGTTCAGCAGAATGCGGTAATCAGCGAGGCCGACGTCACCGTCTCCGTCAAAATCGCCCGGTTGTCGTTGAATGGGCGTCAGAACCAATCCGTGTTGTTCATTCGTTTCATTGTGCACCGCAACGACAACGATTTGTCCCAAGTCGTTGATGTCGCGCGCTTTGATCAACGTCCAGTCTCCGCGGGTTGAGACCATCTCGTTCAGATCGCATACCCGGCCGTCACGCCACAAGCTCGCACGCGGTTCGCCAGGTGGAACCAGATTCGTCCAGGAGGAACCGACAATCCAACCCGCCGTATTAATCGCGTACGCCTCACTGTGAAGCCCGCCCGGCAACGCACCGAGATCAGTGCGACTGTCGCCCGCCCAAAGGCACGCATGACGACGGGTCCGCCCCTCCTGCCACGAAAACCCGACGATCTGTTCTGCGTCATTGATGTCAAACGCCTCACTGCAGCAGCCGCCCGACAGCGTGCCGAGATCGCTGATCTGGTCGCCGCGCCAGACGACCGCCCGTGACTGAGCAAAGACTGAGGATGAGGATCCTACAACAGTCCCACCGACGTTGATCGCCCGAGCCGTCCCACAGCAGTGCCCGGGCAACAACCCTAGATCCGTAAGTCCGCCATCGGTTTCCCATCGACAGGGATGAAACTCGTCTCCGACGAGGCGCGATCCACCCACAACCTCGCCCACAGTGCCGATGTCCTCCGCCCAACTCGCCTGGCCACCGAGCGTGCCAAGATCCTCCATCAACGCTTCGCCCAGGAAGAACGCATGCGCAGGCGCGTTCAGCGTCGAAACCGTCTCTGCCGAGCCGACCACATTTCCGAGCGAATCAATGCCGATGGCAGTACTCTCGTCGCCGCCGAGCGTCCCGAGGTCAAACATTACACCGCCATCCCACAGGAAGGCGCGATCCACGCCAACAGCCAAATCAGTCGTCGAGTAACCCACCACCTGTCCGGCGTTGTTGATAGCCTTGGGAATACTGTGCGCATCACCGGAGAGTGTTCCCACGTCTGCCAGGTCGTACAGCTGAGCCTCTGCAATCGTCGCGCCCGATGCAATGGCAATGCCCGCCACAATATACGAGTATCGCTGGACCTTCATCATCTCACAGCCCTCCCAGGCGAATTCCGCGGAGATAAGAGCACGGTTCCCAACGCCAACAGCGTAAGCGACATGGCCAACAGCCCCCATTCCGAGACGGTAGGAATGTCGTTGGCACAGACATCGTTGGCCTCATCGCACATGACGCCAAAGCACGGATCGTCGCCGGGCATACATCCCAGAACGGCGTCGCATGTCTCGACACCGTCACAGAAGATGCTATTCGCACAAACGCCGTGATCCGGCGCGTGCGTGATCGCACCCGTCACCGGATTGCAGGCATCGACTGTACAGGTAACACCGTCATCGACATCGACCGCCGTGTTGAGACATCCCGTTGTCGGATCACCCGCCAGAGGGTCGCAGGTGTCGGTCGTACACGGATCGAAGTCGTCACAGGCGCCGTGATCCGGCGCGTGCGTGATCGCGCCCGTCACCGGATCGCAGGCATCGACCGTACAGGTAACGCCGTCATCCACATCGACCGCCGTGTTGAGACATCCCGTCGTTGGATCGCCGGTCGGTGGTTCGCAGGTGTCGATCGTACACGGATCGAAGTCGTCACAGGCG
>JAJDDV010000056.1 GCA_029260135.1 Phycisphaerae bacterium
CCGGTCCCGTCGTGCGGTAGTGGCTGTCCGGGTTCGACTCATTCTCGTACTGGTTGAGCATCACATAATCAGGCTGCGTCCTGGCGGTCTCCATGGCCGACGCGATCGCACCCTCCGGCGCGCCGGGCGCCGGACACAGCGTGTCGTCCATCTCCACGACATCACTGCCGAAGAACCGCAATACCGTTCGTTTCTCGAGCGGAATCGCCGCCGAGAGCGGCGTCTGTAGGCCGTACCCCTTGGCGTTACCGATCATCGCCAGCCCCAGCCCCGTGTTGCCCGACGTGGGCTCCACCAGCTTCTTCCCCTCGCTCAGCACGCCACGCTCTTCCGCATCGCGAATCATGTTCGCCGCGATCCGGTCCTTTACCGCGCCGAACGGATTGTACCATTCCAGCTTCGCAAACACCTGCGTGTGCTCAAACGGCACGACCTTATTCAAGCGGACCAGTGGCGTCGGGTTCTCCTCGCCGGAGAGCAGCCCGATCATCGAATCGTACACCCGAAGTGTGTGATCGTCGGTCATAGTGCATCTCACTATAACGAGTAGCCGACGCGAATTCCATGCCGTGCGCCCTGAGCACGATGCGCACAACCGATTGCCCAAGACCTACCAACCCGCTACAATGTGCGTTCTCGTCAGCGGCATCGCACGTTTGGGAGCCGTCCGGAATGAAGGCCAGCAATACACGGTGGAAGGATCGTCTCGACGGAAAGCTCCCCGCGGATCTTGCACAGGAGATCGACCAGTTCGAAAGCCAGATCGAACTGCGCCGCCAAGGTAAGATCGACGACAAGATCTTCGCCGAGACCCGCCTGCGTCGCGGCGCCTATGGCCAGCGATACGACAACGGCCAGCGATACGACGGCAAGCAGGTCCGACAGCTCGCCTTCCCCGAAGACAAAAACACCAAGGGGCCCGGCACCGTCTGGGATGCGCCGGGCATGCTCCGCATCAAGATCCCCTTCGGCGGCATGAACCCCCGCCAACTCGAAGTCATGGCGGACCTGGCCGAGGAATACGCGGACGGCATCACGCACGTCACCACCCGGCAAGACCTGCAGTTCCATTTCGTCCACATCGACGATACGCCGACCCTCATGCGCCGCCTCGCAGAGGTCGGCATCACCACGCGCGAAGCCTGCGGAAACTCCGTCCGAAACGTCACAGGCTGCCCCTACTCCGGCGTCTGCCCCGACGAGTCCTTCGACGTCACGCCCTACGCCCGCGCACTTTCGCTCTTCCTTCTTGGCCATCCCGACGCACAGAACTTCGGCCGCAAGTTCAAACCCACGTTCAGCGGCTGCTCGCAGCACGGTTGCGGACTCGCGGCCATGCACGATCTGGGATACACCGCAGCCACACGCATCGTCGACGGAAAAGAGCAACGCGGCTTCCGCTTCGTCGTCGGTGGCGGCCTCGGCGCCGTGCCCAACCAGGCCAAGCTGTTCGACGAGTTCCTGCCGCCCGAAGAAGTCCTGCCGATGGCACAGGCCATCGCGCGCGTCTTCGCCCGTCACGGCGAGAAGAAAAACCGCAGCCGCGCCCGCATGAAGTTCCTCCTTCGTACGTGGGGCATCGACAAGTTCAAAGAGGAAGTGCTCGAAGAGCGAAAGAAACTGCGAGACGATCCCCGCTGGACAGAGTACATCGACCAGGCCCAAAGCGAAGTGGAATCCCCGCTCAACCCGCCCGGTGACATGCCCGAGACCAACGGCAACGTCGAGTATACCCGCTGGGTCAAAGCCAACATCCGCCCGCAACGCCAGGAAGGCTACTTCACCGCCACCGTTGCACTACCCCTGGGCGATCTCACACCAGATCAACTTCGCGCACTGGCCGACATCACCGCCCGCTTCACCACAGGAACCATCCGCACCACCGTCGAGCAGAACTTCGTCATTCGCTGGGTCAGCGGTTCCGACGTCCCCGCATTGTTCGAAGTCCTCAGCACCGCAGGGCTCGCCCAACCGGGCGCCGGCAACATCCTCGACATCGTTGCCTGCCCCGGCACCGACACCTGCAAACTGGGTATCTCCTCCTCCCGTGGTCTCGCCGCCGAGCTGCGCACCCGCCTCGAGCAGAAGTGTTTCGAAATGGATCAAGCCGTCCAAGACCTCCACATCAAGGTCAGCGGGTGCTTCAACAGTTGTGGCCAGCACCACATCAGCGACATCGGCTTCTACGGCGTCAACCGCATCGTCAACGGCTACCAGGTCCCGCACTTCCAGGTCGTCCTCGGCGGTCAGTGGGAAAACAACGCCGGCGCCTACGGCCTGCCGATCGTCGCCATTCCATCAAAGCGAATCCCCGACGCCCTCGACCGCATCACCGAGTTCTATCTTCGAATGCGTCAAAAGAACGAGCGATTCACCGCCTTCGTTCAGCGCATCGGCAAAGCGCAGATCCGCCAGGCCCTTGACGACCTCACCCAAAACAAGCCCGAGCACGACGATGACCCCTCGTTCTATTCAGACTGGGGCGACCCGCGCGAATACAGCACCGGCGACATCGGCATCGGCGAGTGCGCCGGCGAAGTCGTCACCGCTTATCAATTCGCCATGACCGAGGCCGAGCGCGTCGTCTTCGAGGCCCAGCTCTACCTCGACGCCGGAAACCTCCAGCGCGCCGGAAAAGACGCCTTCGCCGCCATGCTCACCGCCGCCAAGGCGCTTGTGCAGATCCAATACGACGACGTGGCCGACGACCCCGACGAAATCGTCGACGAGTTCCGCGAACGCTTCTACGACACCAAGCTCTTTCTCGATCCCTTCGCCGGCGGCAAGTTCGCCCAATACCTCTTCGCCGCCCACGAAAACGCCGACGCCTCCTTCACCGCCGAAACCGCGCTCCCCCTGATCGAAGAGGCGCAGTTGTTCATCGAGGCCGTTCATAGCTGCTATAACCGGATGCGATCCGCCGGACTGTCCCAGTCAACCGAGGGAGCGTAACGCCATCGCCGCGTCCCAGACCATGGAACTGCAGCACGTCAACGTGAAGGTCTTTGTGGATGGCGAGCTTTCCGTCGATCTCTATCGCTTCGTCGAATTCTTCCACGAGTGGATCCGCGACGACGTGCTCGACGAACTGCTCATCGACGTCGTCGACTATCAACACGTGCCCGCCGGCCCCGCGGTTATGCTCATCGGTCACGAAGCCGACTATGCCATCGATAACGCCGGCCATCGGTTCGGGCTTCACTACAACGGCAAAGCCGCGATCGACGGATCCAACGAAGACCGCCTGGGACAAGCCCTTGCCGCCGCCCTCAACGCCTGCACCCTGCTCGAAGCCCACTTCGCCGCCGAAGGGCTGCGGTTCAGCCGAACCGAGTTCGAGCTTTTCATCAACGACCGCGCGCTCGCCCCCAACACACCGCAGACCCTCGCCGCCGCGCAACCGCAGATCGAGGCGTTTCTTAAGACCGCGCTGAACCACGACCAGTTCACGCTCACGCACGACTCCGACCCTCGCCGCCGATTCCGCCTGACCGTCAACACCGCCACCCCCGTCGACTTCGACGCCGTTCTGAATACACTACGCACCTAGCTGTCCTGAGCAGTGCCAAGGCGTAGTGTGCATCTTGATGCGCCATCTTCCGCCGGGACGGGTGGCCCAGCTCGTTAGCGAAGCGCTGAGCTGGGGGAATGATCCACCGCGTGCCACGCCGAAGGCGCGGGCATGTCGTGGTAAATGACGGGTGGCATGGGCAAACTCGTTTGCCCGTGGGAACTCAGGCCGGCGCAGGGTGCCACTGGCGGCTTGCCCGCCGGGTGCCATGGTCCACGCTTGCGTGGCCATGTGTTTCCGCACGGGTGCCATGGGCAAGCTCATTTGCACCACGTAGGGTCCGCTGTGCGGACCATCTGATAATCGACGTAGGGTGCATCTTGATGCACCATCTTCCGCCGAGCTGACGTCCAACAAAGAGGATGCATCAACAACCATGCTACACCGCCACACACTAGGCCGAGTTCCAGAAAAACCGCACACCGCCTTCTACGATGAAGACGGAAAACTTCTCATGGAGCAGTGCGTCACGCGAGAAGGCTTCAACGGTCCCTTCTCGATCCTCTACTTCCGAACGCCGCCGACCGACGAGTTCGACGCCGCCGTAACCTCGCTTCCCGACTTCTGCCCCGCGCAGCCGATCCCCGAGCAACCGCTCCACCGACGCCACGTCCCCGCACACGCGCTGCGACCCGCCGGCAACTTCCTCACCGGCCGCAAGACCTTGTTCATCAACGACGACGTCCACCTCGGCGCGATCAAGCCGGCCGACAAACCCGACCGCTTCTTCTCCAACGCCGATGGCGACGAACTCTACTTCGTCACCCACGGCTCCGGCCTCGTAGAGAGCGTCTATGGCCTGCTGCCGTTTCGAAAGCACGACTACCTGCTGATTCCCAAATCCACGCCCTATCGCATTCACATGGACGAAGGCGACGCATCGCTCCTGGTGTTTGAAGGTCGCCCGCATCTGGGCATCCCCGGTCAATACCGCAACAAATATGGCCAGCTTACGGACTATGCACCGTACTCTCATCGTGATTTCCGCCTGCCGACCGAACTTCTGACGTTCGACCCGGCCAAGCATGGTAACGCGCCGTTCGAACTGGTTGTGAAGATGTCCGACCGGCTCACCGTCCATCGCTACCAGCATTTCCCGCTCGACGTCGTCGGCTGGGACGGCTGCGTATACCCCTTCGCCTTCAACATCCACGACTTCCAGCCGATCACCGGCATGGTCCACCAACCACCGACCACCCACACGACCTTCGCCGGCCAGGGCTTCGTCGTCTGCTCCTTCGTACCGCGCATGGTCGACTTCCACGAGAAAGCCGTTCCGTGTCCTTACGGCCACGCGAGCGTCGACATGGACGAGATCATGTACTACGTTGAGGGCAACTTCACCTCGCGCAAAGGCATCAAGCCCGAGTCGATCAGCCTGCACCCGCAGGGCGTACCGCACGGCCCGCACCCCGGAACCTACGAGCGCTCCATCGGCGCCAAGCGAACCGAAGAACTCGCCGTCATGTGCGACACCTACAAGCCCTTCCGCATGACGACCCTCGCCGACGCAATCGAAGACAAGGACTACCACAAGAGCTGGGTCAACCGCGACGGCAAGTCTTCCTGGCTAAGCCGCTAGACAAAATGTGGCACCGGTTTCCAACCGGTGGGCAGCCGAGGCTCCCCCCTTTGTTAAGGGGGGATTCAGCACGTAGGGTCCGCTGTGCGGACCAACCGTTCCCCTCCGCGCTCCCCCTTTGTTCTCGGGGGGGCTGTTGTTCTTCTGTTTTCTTGCTTCTTCTGAAGTCCGCCCGCTCCTGATAGCGCCAATCCTCCTCAAGGCCGATCACCCCCGACGCTGCCTCATCAGCAGCCCATCCACAGTCGCCGGAATCCTGGAGGCATTTCCTGTTGAAACACAAATCGGTTATCATGTATGCACATGTGCTTTCCATGATCGGAGGTTGTCGGGGTCGAGCCGTCATCGGTTGTGTTGATGAGCGTCTCAGACCTGGAAGAAATACGCCGTATCAGGGGAATTGGCGATGCACGTACGAATGCTTCGTAGAACTCTGCTGGCTCAGTGCGTACTTAGTGTGAGCATCACCTCGTTATCGCAAGCTGACGACGGTGGTGTTGGCGCGGGATCAACGCACATGTCGGAACCGGTCATCGTCGTTGACGGAACTTCGTTTTGGACTTGGGAGGAGTACACCCGGTCCCAGACCTACGCTCCCAAACCGCGTCATTGCGGAACAGTGCCGTCCGGTGTAGACGTGGCGGTCGCCGCCGTTGCGGAAGGGACGCAGGATTGCACATTCTCACTGACCAATCCTGATCCGGCCTATGATCCCTCGGTCGAGCGGTATCGTGTTCCGATCGTCGTGCATGTGATTCGATCTACCGATGGGATTTTCGGGTATGTCAGCCCGGAGACGGTGCATGACCAGATCGATGTCATCAACGAGGATTTCCTCGCGATGGCCGGAACGCACGGTGCGAACGGAACCGATGTTCAAATCGAGTTTTACCTGGCCACGCGTGACCCTCTGGGCAATCCGACCAGCGGGATTACCTACAGCGACAACACGGCATGGTTCAATGACAACGTCGCCTACTGGGAAACGCTGGCGTGGGACACCAACCGATATGTCAACATGTATACGAACTCGGCGCATGGGTTTACGGGTTATGTACCGGACCTTCCACAGGGGGGAATCGTCGGAACGACACAGGATCGGATCGTGATTCGCTGGACCGCCTTAGGTCGAAACGCTCCGATCGGTCCGCCCATGGATCAAGGCCGAACGGCAACCCACGAGTTGGGGCACTACCTCGGTCTGTATCATACGTTTTCCTTTGAGTGTACGAGTCCGACCGACTGCTACACCACGGGCGACCTGATTTGCGATACGAATCCACAGGATACGATGACGTTGTGCTCGGACGCGAATTCGTGCGGCAGTCCGGATCCGGTCCACAACCACATGAACAGCGGAGGTCATCTGTGCAAGTGGGAATACACGCTGGAGCAGGCAAGGCGGATGAGGTGCACCCTGCTCAACTATCGTCCGGATCTCTTTGAGGCGACCGGCGGTGCGGTGTGCGGCGACAACATTCGTGAGACGATCGAGGAGTGTGACGGTACGGATGACGCCGTGTGCCCAGGTGCATGCCTGGGAAACTGTCAGTGTCAGATCAGCGGCGTCATGTGCGGCAATAACATTCGAGAGGCGATCGAGGAGTGTGACGGTACGGATGACGCCCCTTGCCCCGGTACTTGTCTCGGGAACTGTCAGTGCGCCGTGCCCTGTCAATCGGCGGCCGAGCCGTTGCCGGATCCAGCCGCCCCGGACGCTGGATTCGGTACGCGAAATCGTATCCTGTCGTTCGAACCACAGAATCCGGCCATGCTCACGGCGCTTCGCGTGACGGGACCGGGCTGGCAGGCGTGGGTCGGCGAGCCCGTCGAGGTCTCGGAGAATTCAGGTACGGTCCACCCTGCCGGTGCGCCGGGTTTTCCGACGATCCGTGTGGCGCCGCTCCAGTGTGTGCCGTGGTTCAAGGATTGGACGACGGAGGGGATCGTCCAGGTGTACGACCAATCCTTCGTGCCGGGTGGTGTGTTTACAGTCGAGGCCGTCCACGGCTTCTGCGACTTCGCACAACAGAGTTTCTATTCCCCGCCGCTGGACATTCAACTCAGTGCGTGGGGCGATGTGGTGGGGCCATATGACAACAGCGCATCGCGCTGGGCGAGTCCCGATGGGTCGGTCAGCGTTCCCTTGGATGTGGTGGCGATCCTTGACAAGTTCCAGAACCTCAGCAGCGCGCCGACAAAGACCCGTACCGATATCGCACCCGACGCGTTGGACTGGATCATCGACATCTTCGACATAACGTACACGTTGGATGCTTTCCTCGGATCGCCCTACCCGTTCGAAACTGGAGCACCACCTTGCCCGTAGCCAGGCATAAGGTCAGGCGCGGGGCGCACCTTGGTGCAACGGTTCCGCTGAAGAGGGTAGGGCACACCTTGGTGCGACGGTTCCGCTGAAGAGGGTAGGGTGCATCTTGATGCAGCGATTCTGCGTCGCCGCGTCCGCGCAACGCTGAAGACCTTGGTGAACGTACGCCGGGTGGCCCAGGTCGTTAGCGAAGCGCTGACCTGGGGGACTGACGATTCGGTGAGTCGAACCCGCATCGCATGCACCATGACGCACGTGCCGACGCTCCCCCCTTGCCAAGGGGGGATTCAGGGGGTCTGTTTCTTTTTTGTTTCTTCTTCTTCTTCTTCTTCTTCTTCTTCGCTTCGTTCTTTTCGCTGATAACTGACAACTGACAACTGACAACTGATAACTGATAACTGACCACTATTCCCCCTTGGATCACGCCCCCAAATCTGCTACCCTATACAATCGTAAAGGCCATTCACCGGGGAAACGAGGCCATGCCCATTCGAGCCATTCTGCTCGCCGCTGCAATCGCGACAGCAAGCGCCGTTGTGCGTGCCGATGAAACACTGTATCGCTACGAGGGGAATGTCTTACCGTACGAAGCGGCGGCTGGCTGGCAGGTCTTCGATCCGTGCGAGCCACCGTGCAGCGAAGCCGTCGGGACGTTCCCTCATAGCGACCAGGATACCTAGACCAAAGAGAAAGAGCGTACCGGGCTCCGGAACGAGAATATTGTCCAGCGAGAATCTCTCGATACCTCCAAGCGCCTGAAAGTTGACGCTTTCTAGATCAGTAAATCCAGAGAAGCCTACCGTCTCAAAACCTAGTGGAATACCATCAAGTTCCACCACCCTCGAGATCGATCCGCCATCGGACAAGAGACCCGTAACTAGTACGGACGTGCTCGGAGCCTCTAGGGTACTCTCGCCAAAATCCGCAAACAGGAGCGCAAAGCTTTCACCAGCACCGCTCCTCATAGTGAGTGTGCCTCCTCCGGTGTTGATCAGCGCGAGCGTCCCATTCTGACTATGGTCGTTCAAGTCGGGCGCTATTCGAAATGAACTAGGAGCGGTGAAGACAAAACCTCTTGAATGCGCACTCGTGAACAGCGCAGATCCAGAACTCCAGTCTTCAAAATCGACAACCGGGCTAGCGGACGCGGAAGGCAGAGTGCCCACAAAGGATGCACTAAGAACGAGGCACGCCGATTCCACTCTTCCGATTCTCCTCATCACGAATCTCCGCTGCACTCCGAACAGATATAGCCGCCACCGCCGCGGATTCATTTGCCCCCGCTTCCGGGGCTCATGTACTCGTCCATCTTCCGGATCGCCGCTCTCACGGAACGAACAGCGCGATGCGACCAGGCTGGGCCACGTCGAGTGCGCCTCCACTCGGCAGACGGCTCTGAAGGAGCTTACATATCGACCCTTCAGAACTTGAATACCCTCTGGCAGGCCGCGGACCTCCCTTCACTACGACACCGCCACAATCGACGCGACGGAAGAAACTCGCGACTCATACGCTGGTGCCTGTGGCTCAGCAGCGTGCTGCTGAACAGAAGTGGCAAATGAAACGTGCGTTCCCGTTCAGTCTCGCGAGCCCGACAAAAGAACATGAGGGGTTTACACGCCATTTGCGCGCCAGTCTCACTCCGAGGTCGAACAAATGCACGCAACCTCCGCGTCAAATATCTCGCACCCGAGCGTGGATCGCCCTGCGCCAGCGGGAACATGCGGCCGCCTCCAACAGTCCGCCCAACCTGCTCTGCTGGCTGGATCAGCAACGGCAATCCAGGAAGCACGTATATTATAACCGCTACGGCCGATAAGGCAAGCCTCCAGCAGGTGTGTTGTGTGTATCGATGGGATATTGGCAGCAGACTGTTACCGCCCCTCATGTACAAGTCTCAAAGCTCTACAGAAATGTCAAAAGGCCCATAATGCGGATCGCGCACGCCGGCACATTCAAGGTCTACTGACAGTGCCCGTTCCTAGCTTCTCTTGTTGTCCACCCTCTTCCGCTGTGGGCAATATGCGACCCTTCTTCCAGCTTTCCGACCGTCACGACCAAGGAGACAGAAGAACTGATATAAGCCTTTCTCCCTATGCGGTCTGGTATGCGGCGTGCACATGGCACTCCCACGTCCAGCTTGGACAATACGCACCGCTCAAGACCGATGGCACGACAGCGCCAAGAACTCGGTGCTTTGCCACTACACGTTTGCATTGACACCGAAGACTCGAATTCACCCCCAGGCGGGTGGCCCGCCTCGTTAGCGAAGCGCTGAGGTGGGGGAATGATGATTCGGTGAGTCGAACCACCGTACATGGCTCCCCCCTTGCCAAGGGGGGATTCAGGGGGTCTTTTTCTTCTTGCCGGGTGGCCCAGGTCGTTAGCGAAGCGCTGACCTGGGGGAATGACTCTCCGGTGGGGCAGTACGTAGCACCGTGCTGCGTTCGGCGCGTGACATCTGATGTCATCGAGTCCCCCACCTCTGAAGAGGTGGGCCACCCAGCCATGATGTTCCGCCCGGGTGCCACTGTCGGCAAGTCCGCCGGTTCGTAGGGTCCGCTGTGCGGACCAGCCAATCAATGCCACATCATGGCATTCTTCCGATCGCAACGCCGATCAGAGCCGCGACCGTCCTGCAATGATCCTACAAATTCCCCCGGCGATCCTGCTCCCGTTCCAGCGAGACGAACAACGCCTTGAAATTCCCCACACCGAACCCGCGCGAACCGTGCCGTTCGATCACCTCGAAAAACAACGTCGGCCGATCCTGCACCGGCTGCGTGAAGATCTGTAGGAGATACCCGTCTTCGTCCCGATCCACCAACACGCCGAGATCGCGAAGCTCGTCGAAGTCTTCATCGATCGGTCCCACGCGCTCGGCCAGCTCTTCGTAATACGTGTCCGGCACGCGAAGGAAGTCGATGTCCCGGTCGCGAAGCTCACGAACCGTCTTGCAGATGTCAGCCGTGTTCATCGCGACGTGCTGCACGCCGGGACCCTGATAGAAATCGAGATATTCGTCAATCTGAGATTTCTTACGACCCTCGGCCGGCTCATTGATCGGGAACTTGCACTTGCCGCTGCCGTTCTCCATCACCTTGCTCATCAGCGCGCTGTACTCCGTGCTGATGTCTTCATCCGTGAAGTGCGTCAACTGCGAGAAGCCCAGGATCCGCTCGTACCATCGAGCCCAATAGTCCATCTCGCCGAGGTCGACGTTCGTGACGATGTGATCGATGGCCGCAAGCCCCACGGACTCGCTGCCTTTCGCGTCGAGGGGGACATATCCCGGGGCGAACGTGCCGCGATAGTTGCCGCGCTCGACGAACTTGAACACCGTATCCCCGGCGTAGCGAATGATGCCGGTCTTGATGGCGCCGTTCTCGTCTTCGAACGCTTCCGCCGGCTGAACGATCGACGCCCCGCGCGACTTCGCCTCCCGCATCGCCGATTCGACGTCGCCGACTTCCAGTCCGATCGCCTTCACGCCGTCGCCGTGCAGCGCGCAGTGGCGCGCGATCTCATGGTCCGGGCACAGCGCGCTGGTCAAAACGAACCGCACCTTCCCCTGCTCCATGACATAGCTGGCGCGATCGCGCACGCCCGTCTCGAGCCCCAGCTTGGCGATCGGTTTGAACCCGAACACGCGGTCGTAAAAGTGTGCCGCCTGCTTGGCGTTACCGACAAAAAACTCGACGTGGTCGTACCCGCGAATGGGCAGAAAATCGTCCTGGCTCATCGGATCTGCATCTCTGCGTCTTCCTCGCATTCACCGCGACGCCCCGCGGCCCGACCGACAGTGGCGTCACGCTGCCCCGGAGGAGGCGGAGCAGGACCACGCATTATGCCCATTTTCACGCCCAAGACAATGCGATTCGAACTCGATGCTTCTTTCCGCCTGGGAACATGGCGGCGCTTCGCTTGGCCATGCCACCCGGCCGGGTGCGTTGTACCGGGTGGCATGGGCAAACTTGTTTGCCCGTGCGAGCGCAGACCGGCGCAGCGTGCATTTCGGCACTCGGACGGGTGGCCCAGCTCGTTAGCGAAGCGCTGAGCTGGGGGAGTGATTCATCGGCTACCATGCCCAAACCGGAGGCGCGGGCATGCTCTTCAACGAGCGTGCCACGGCCGAGTCGCCCACCCAGGGCAGCTCGTTCGTCCGCCGCAGGCGGGCGGTTGACCTGCCTTCACCATCTCTGCCTACCTTCGCGCCGGCAGAATCCGCCCCGTCACCTCACCGAACCCGACGCGGTACCCATCGCCCTGGCACCACCCCGTTATGGTGACCCGGTCGCCGTCCTCCAGGAACCGCCGCTCGCCGCCACCCGGCAGCGTCACCGGCTTCTGCCCACCCCAGCTCAGCTCCAGCATGCTCCCGTACGAGTCCGGCGTCGGACCGCTGATCGTCCCGGATGCCATCAGATCGCCGGGGCGAACATCGCAGCCGTTGACGGTGTGATGCGCCAACTGCTGCGCCATGCTCCAGTACAGGTGCCTGAAGTTGGAGCGGCAGATTACCTCCGCGCCGTCCGATCCTTCGCCCCTCAGGCTCACCTCGATCCCGATGTCGATCGCCTGGTTACCCTGGATGCTCAGGTAGGGCAGCGGACCGGGCTCCTGAACAGGCCCCTCGCATCGAAACGGCTCGAGCGCTTCCATCGAAACCACCCACGGCGAGATCGACGTACCGAAGTTCTTCCCCAGGAACGGACCCAGCGGAACGTACTCCCACTTCTGAATGTCCCGGGCGCTCCAGTCGTTGACCAACACCATGCCAAAGATGTGCTCCCGCGCCTCTTCGATCGAGATCGGCCGTCCGAGTTCGCTCCCCGGGCCGACAAAGAACCCCATCTCCAACTCGAAGTCCACCGCCTGGCTCGGTCCGAATGGCGGTGCGGCGTTGCCGTCCGGGCTCGATTGTCCAACCGGCCGGTGCAGATCCGTCCCACTCAACACAACGCTGCTCGCCCGTCCGTGATACCCCACCGGAACCCACAGGTAGTTGGGCATCAGGGCGTTGTCTTTCCCGCGGAACATCGTGCCGACGTTCGTCGCGTGTTCGCGCGACGAGTAGAAATCGGTGTAGTCGCCGATCGCCACCGGCATCCGCATCTCGACACGGCCCATCGGAATCAGCACCGAATCACGCAGCCCGGCATCATCGCGGAGTCGGGGCTCGTCATCGCGAAGAAGCCGGCTGATCACCGCACGCACCTCGCTCCAGGCGGTGTGCCCCGAAGCAAGGAACGCGTTCAACGAACTTCCGTCGAACACCCGCCGTCCGCCCAGTACGGTCTGATCGAAAAACCCCCGATCTTCCAGCGCCGTCACATCCAGTACGAACTCGCCGATGGCCACGCCGATGCGCGATCGCTCGTTATGCGCGCATCGAAACACACCATATGGCAGATTCTGAATCGGAAAGTGAGATTCCGGCGATACCGGTACGAAGGATCGCAACGCCGCATCGTTCGTCGGGTTGTTCATCTCGCTCGACATCGGGTGACAGGTTCTTCGAGTTCTGACGACTTCTCACGGCCCGCCCACGCCGTGACGACCGAAAGAGAATACAGGCCAACCGCCCGCGCTGGCAATCTCGCGCCGGAGTCGGTCCGTTTCATTCGGGATCCGGGAAAGACCGCCGATGTCACCAGAACAATCGATCACCCTCCCGCTGACCGCCGTGCTGCTGGCACTGACGATGCCCGCCGACGGATGCAGCCTCAGACGAATCACACCTGTCACGCCCCCGAACAAGACCGCCGATCATCCCAAAGGCCGACTCAGCGCTCAAACCGTCACGCTAGGCCGTTCCGTCCAGGATCGCCCGATCCAGGCCCAGGTGTTCGGTAATGGGGCCGACGTCACCCTCATGATCGCCACCATCCACGGTAACGAATCGGCGGGCACACCCCTGCTGCGAAGGCTCGCCAGCCACCTCGAATCCAATCCGCGCCTCCTGCACAATCGGCGCGCCGTCTTGATCCCCATCGCCAACCCGGACGGATTCCACGCCAAGACCCGCACCAATGCGAATCGCGTCGATGTGAACCGCAACTTTCCCGCGGTCAACCGGAAGAAGAGCAAACGCTACGGACAGTCACCACTCTCCGAGCCCGAAGCCCGCGCGATCGCCCGGGCCCTTCGTCGCTTTCGCCCGAAACGTATCATTTCGATCCATCAGCCGGCCGCCTGCATCGACTACGACGGCCCCGCCGCCGATGCGTCCGCGATCTTGTGAGGCGGGCTAGCCCAGCATCATTTTGGGTTGAGAAGCAGTATCAGTTCGTCAGAATCCAGTCGTGCCTTGCGAGATTCACCATTACCTCCCAGCGTGCTAAACCTAGTCTTGACGACTCTCGCTACGATTCTGAAATGCTCCGCGGCCGCTTCAGTTACCATGCGTCCGGAAAGACCATTGCTGCACTCGTGATTCGGGAAGGTCAGAATGGCGGTGCAACCGACGTCTGAGACACGCTGAAGCAGCAACTCCATTGCGGCGAGCGCATTACTTTTCTGGCTGAACAAAGAACTCGGGCGCTCGTCGCGAGCCGGGTACCGCCCAGATCCTCCAACCGGACCACACTTCCCGCGAGCCAAGGTCTCCAAGACATGGTAGAAACGGCTGTAGTGCACACCTGAGTACGGTGGATCTACGAAGACCAAGTCCGATTCTCTCAAGCAACGTGCGGTCTGGACGGCGTCACCGACACGTGCGCTCCCTTTGACTCGGGCAAACCTCCGCGACAGATCGCCCACTGCGCGTCGGATGAAGACCACGGGGTCGCGCATCCACGCCTCGCGGAGGTAAGGTCCGGCGCTCCTGGACGTTCCAAACGGTTGGGCCGTATGGCCCGGCGCGGCAGCACACCGGCTTGCCGCCATAATCAAAGCGGCTGTGCAGACCCATCGTTCCGGGCCCCGAGCTGGCACACTCGAGCGCAGAGAATCGAGCACAAAGGCCTGCGAAGGAGAGAAGTAATAGCCACCATAGGCTCTCCAACTCGGGCCCGATCCAGCCGAGTCGGAGCAAAGCTGCCTGGCGCGTTTGGCCCACGATCCCGCGTTGGGCTGAGAGAGATCGAGTGCTTGCGCTTTTCGCCAAGCCTTGCTTCTCGCCAACCTCTTGGCGAGCGGTCGAAGCCAATTCACTTCGATTCGATTCGGATCAAGCTCTTGCGTCCGGGCAAGGACACTTCGAGCGAGTATGGCCGCAAAGGACTGCAAGTCGACTGCAATTACGGGTAATTCAAGCGTCGCCGCAGCGAACCAGGACACGGACGCAGACCCGCTGAATAGATCAACGAGTCTCTCCTTCTTTTTGCTTGTGGCGCGAAGCAGCTCGCCGAGTCCGTTCTGCAGCATCACGCGCTTGGAGCCCATGTACTTCATGGTCAATTGCCTATCGAACCGAGACTGGCCGGCTCTGTCAGCTGGAAGTCGATTAGATCCGAAGTCCAGGTTGGCTGGCGATGCACGCGCCAAAAACGGTTTCTGCCTCCAACGCTCTCGTCGAGAATCTGGCGAAATCGGACAATTCTGTGGTAGGCGACGACCTGTACTGATTCAACATCGGGGAAGTTGCTGACACGTGGGATAGGCGGGGCACCAAATCGGATCCCAGAAATCTGCGCAATTCGTGTCTTCAACGTCTCCGTATCGAGTGCGCGAAATCTCGGCAGGACATTTACATGATCTGCATAATTAGCCTGGTTGCGATGTAACATATCGGATCTGCCGTCGCCATCCACTGGAGCGAACAGAGGGTCAGCAGCGAAATGAGGATTTTGCCTTACAACACGCCAGTAGTACTTATGCTCACGATCCCTTGTCCCTTTGGCATCCACCGTACATTGGTAGCTGCCGTCAGTGAATTCAAGGCATACAGTTTTCCTGAGTCGAAAGAGCTGGAAGTGCCCAAGAGAGTGTGCAAACGCCCGAATAACATAGTGACTTGCGTAATACCCGGTCACGGAAGCCCAGACCGGGCTCGCCTCGGTAAGCGAGCAGGATACCAGGAAACTGTGGAGTGCGCGGAGCCAGACTTCGACCGCTGCAGTCGCAAATCCCTTCACGACGTCTGCCGAAACGCGGACCCCTAGCGTCGTGCTTGCGGCGGCGTCCAACGAGCGTCCGAGCTCCGCAGACAGGTATCCGATTGGCGGTAGCGATCCACTCGCGGTGCGTTCGAGGGGCGCAAACACGCTCCTCAGGCGATCGTGTAATTCGGGATGGATGTTCATTGTCGACTCGCGAACCACTGTTCGACCTCGGCGCGATGCTTCTCTGCTAACGCTGCTCTTTTTTCGTCGCGAAGCCTGGCCACGTCAATTGTTCCGTGTGCGGCGGCCCAAAGCGTGTTCCGAAACCGTGCGATTCCGCCGCTGCCGTAATATCCCCTCTTCTTGAACTCCCCTTTGCCTACGAATCGGTCCGCCTTTATGAGTCCGGCTCGTTTCATTACGTCGCGAATCCACGTGACAAGAAGTGCCCGAGCTTTGTCTGAAATAAGCACCTTTCGAGACCTCCGTAATCTCAAGATGCACGCGGGGACAAGCGTTAGAAAGGACACCACAACGCGGCCTTGATATGCAACGTTCTCGGCGTCCAACTTGGCTTCGTCTTCAAGCTCAATCCGTCGGTTGGTCGCCTCGAGCCAAGCGTCGAGGCACTCCGCCAGAAATGCTGCCTGATCATTGAGACTTTCCAACCCACCCACGCGCAAATAGTCCAGGACGTCTTCAATGGCCGAGATGAGCGTTGCGAGTGAAACGACTTCAGGAACACCGAATCGAATGCCGGGGATTTGGATCATACCGACGAGAGGGCCGACTTCTAACATTAGTTTTCGGCCGATATCCTGTGCACGTTCCTTATCATCAAGTGCACCACGCGAACCGCGTGCCGTCGGAAACAGGTCCGCAACAAGCGACCTGTCGACCTTCTTCTGATAGAAATTCACGTCGATGAAGATCTGAGCCTGATGACGTGGCGGATCGCCTCTGGCATCCAAATCGAGGAAGATCTCGGCGGGGATCTCCCACTTAACGTTCTGATTCCCCTCGTCGCGGAGAAGCCGAACAGCAAAGAACGCGCCGTTGATACGATGCTGTCCATCGATCACGGCGAAGTTCAGACGCGAATCGTTTTCATCAAACGTCAGTCTGGCTGCGCCGTTCTGCGATGTGTCTTCCACTGGGCGAACCGCGGCACCGTTTACGTGCAAGAGTACGTTGGAAAACGTCGGATACTGACTTCGCTCATAGCCCACAACCCTTGGGACCTTGGGAGGCCATTGTCGCCCACGCTCGAGCTTCCTCGGTTCATAGATTTCTCGGAAGTACTCACTGATGCGATCAGGAGTTTCCGTGATCTCGCGCTGCAGGAGATACGCTGCTATTTGCGCTACACGTTTCCAGTCCAAGGATCGCTGGATGGCCTGGACTTTTAGGGGACTCCGATGTGGCGTGTGTGGTGTTCCCGGCCACCAGTCCATCAACTTTTCGACGTCGAGCGCTGCAAGACAATGTCTAACGTTGCTCAGACCCTCAGGTGCGAACGGACTCGCCGGGACAATGACAGAGATTGCTTGGACTGAGTCGCCTGGGCTCATTGTAGTGTCGCCCCTTTCTGCTCAACACCGTTGGTTGCGCCGTCCTGGTCGAATCAGGTGACGGTGGAGTCAGTCCGCGTACACCTTTCAGCGACGAGCTGCATCCACGAAGCAGGCGCACAGTGACAATGATAGGATTCTACGCAAAACGATGCTGAAGGCCAGCGAATCTAAGGCGGCATCCCGCATGACTCGGTGGGATCTCTGTTTGCGGGTTGGCAAGAACTGGGCAGGAGAACGCCCCGTCATCCTCGGATCCGATCCCGCCCATTCCAATCCCCCCCACATCGGCTATCATCTCCACCGTGAATCTGGTGATCGAATCGATCGCCGCGGACCCGCGAATCGAGCGCCTGAGGCAGCGCCTGGCCGAAAACGCCGGGGTCGTTCACGTTTCAGGCCTGTGGGGATCCTCTGCGCCTATGCTTGCCGCCCTGGCCGCGGAAGGCTCAAGAAGGACCTATCTCTACGTCGTCGCACACCTCGAAGAAGCCGACCACGTCCGTGACGACCTCGAGCTCTTTCTGGGAAGACCCTGCTCACTCTTCCCGGCCTGGGAAGCCCTTCCCGGCGAAGGGGCCACCGCCGGCGAAATCGACGCCGAACGACTCCGACTCTGCACACAGCTCGGCGAGCCGGAAAAACGCGGCGAACCCAGCCCAAACGCGACCATCATCGTTGCGCCCGTCCAGGCCCTCATGCAGCCCGTCCCAACCCCTGAACTTCTCGAACAGAACACGCTTCGCATCGTCGCCGGGCGCGCGGTGCCCGCCCTGAGCGCCAAGGGAAAACGCAAACCGAAACCCGCCGCGCCAACCGGTCCCGACGCCCTCCTCGCCTGGGCGATCGATCGCGGCTTCGAACGTCTCGACCTCGTCGAATCCCCCGGCGATGTCGCCAAACGCGGCGACATTCTCGACCTCTTCGTCCCCGGCGAGGAGAACCCGTATCGCGCCCATTTCTTCGGCGATGAAGTCGAGTCCATCCACCGCTTCGACGTCGGCACCCAACGCTCCATCGCTCAGCTCGACGCCATCTCCGCGACGGTCATGCCCGGCCAGGAGTGGACCCATCAACAAGTGACAGACCTTGGCAGCTACCTCCCAGCCGATACCGTTGCCATCCTCGACGCCCCGGCCGAAATCCAGGCCATGGGTGAGACCCTCCGCGCGCGACTCGGAGAAACCGATCGGCTCTATCCGGTCAGCGATGTATTGGCCCGCCTCGCGAACTTCACGCAGCTTCATCTGTCCTCGTTCGCGCCGGCATCCGTATCAGGTGAAGAGACCTTCGATATGGGTGTCACATCAGTGGCACGTTTCGAAGGAACGTCCGCCGACGCCGTCACCGAGCTCTGCCAGTCCGCCAAAAACCGCCGGCTCCATGTCATGTGCGACACCCAGGGAGAGCGCCAACGCCTCACCGAGATGATCGCCGAGCAGGACCCCGCCACGACAGTCCACACCCACCTCGGCGTCATGCACCGAGGCTTCGAATGGACCGCCACAAAAACGCTCGTCATTCCTCATCACGAGATCTTTCATCGGCAGCGCCAGCGCCGCCGCGTCCGCAAGCTCTACGCGGGAAAGCCCCTCGAAACCTGGCTGGATCTCAAACCCGGCGAAGTCGTCGTCCACGTCGTCCACGGCATCTCGGTTTACCGTGGACTCAAGAAGATGCGAAAAGGCGACTCCAAGCAGCAGGAAGAATTCCTCACCCTCGAGTTCGCGGAAAAGGCCACCATCTACGTTCCCTGTTCGCAGATCGACCTCGTCCAGAAGTACATTGGCGCCGGAGGACGACGACCCCAACTCTCCACACTCGGCGGAAAACGGTGGAGCAAAGCCAAAGAGCGCGTCGCCGATGCCGTCGCCGAGCTGGCCGAGTCGCTTCTCCGCGTACAGGCCGTTCGCGACGGTGCCCCAGGAACCGCCTACCCCGCCGACACCGAATGGCAACGCGAATTCGAAGCCGCATTCCCCTATGACGAAACCGAAGACCAACTGCTCGTCGCCTCCGAAATCCGCGACGACCTGACGCGACGCCGACCGACCGACCGACTGATCTGCGGCGATGTCGGATACGGAAAAACCGAGCTCGCCATGCGCGCCGCGTTCAAAGTCGTCGAGTTCGGCCGCCAAGTCGCCGTGCTCGTCCCGACAACCGTGCTCGCTGAACAACACGACACCACCTTCCGCGATCGTATGGCCGAATTCCCCTTCACCATCGCCTGCCTCTCACGATTTCGTGGCGCCGCCGAACAAAAAAAGATCGTCGAAGATCTCAAGAAAGGCCGCGTCGACGTCGTCATCGGGACGCACCGACTCCTCAGCAAAGACATCGCCTTCGCCAACCTAGGCCTCGTCGTCATCGATGAAGAACAGCGCTTCGGCGTACAACACAAAGAACGCCTCAAAGAAATGCGCGCCACCGTCGACGTCCTCACCCTCACCGCAACGCCGATCCCGAGAACGCTCCACATGTCGTTGATGGGCATTCGCGACATCAGCTCGCTCCAAACGCCCCCCGTCGACCGGCGCTCCATCGTCACGCAAGTCGGACCCTTCAATCGAGACCTGATCCGAAACGCAGTGCTAAGAGAAATGAACCGCGACGGACAGGTCTACTTCGTTCACAACTTCGTCCAGTCGATCGCCGCGATGGCCGACACCGTTTCCTCGATCGTTCCCGAGGCTCGCGTCGTCTACGCCCACGGCCAGATGAAAGATGATCAGCTCGAGCAGGCCATGCTCAAATTCGTCAAACGCGACGCCGACGTCCTCGTCGCAACAACCATCATCGAGAGCGGACTCGACATCCCCTCCGTCAACACCATCTTCATCAACCGCGCCGAACGCTTCGGACTCGCCGACCTCCACCAGTTGCGCGGCCGCGTGGGGCGCTCGAGTCACCGCGCCTACTGCTTCCTGCTCCTCTCGCCAAGCCGCCCGCCGACGACCAAAGCCGCAAAACGCCTCAAGACCATCGAGGAGTTCAGCGAACTCGGCGCGGGCTTTCGAATCGCCATGCGAGACCTCGAAATCCGCGGCGCCGGAAACCTGCTCGGTGCCCAGCAGAGTGGCCACATCGCCGCCGTCGGATACGAAATGTACTGCCGACTCCTCGATCAGACCGTGCGCCGACTGCGAAGCGAACCCGATCCCCATCCGCCGCCCGTCCAGGTGGACCTTGACGTAGCCGCCCATATCCCGCGACACTACATCACAGCCGATCGATCGCGTATCGAGGTCTACCGTCGCATCGTCGGCTGTCGCACGGAGGAGGAACTCACGCAGTTGGAGAAAGATCTCGTCGACGCGTTCGGCGAGATCCCCAGCGAGGTGGAGCGATTGCTCCAGGTCGCCGAGATTCGAGTGTACGCGCGCCAGGTGGGAATCGTGTCCATTACGCTTCGAAGTCCCGACATCATATTTGCCGTCGAGCGACCCGTCGCCGTCGAACCGTTGTTTGCCGACGCCCCCGGAACCGTAAGAACGCCCGACCCCAACACCATCCACCTGCGCCTACCTCCGGCCTACCTCGAAACCGCGACCCTGTTGCCCGTGTTGCGACAGATGTTTGTCCGTGCCCGATCCCACGTGGAGACCACCTTATGAGGACCGTTCATCCGTGCCCAGTCACGACCACCGCGTCTCACAAGCTCCATGACGATTGGTTGGGTGCCGTGGCCAAGCCTAGCGCGAAGCTGCCCGGGAGTTCTCGATGCGTGCCATGCCCAAGCCGCAGGCGCGGGCATGCTGTGTGGCACCGGTTTCGAACCGGTGAACAAGAGGAACTTCGATCCACCTCCTGCAGCCTGAAGGGCTGCAAGACTCTAGCCGTGGGCAGAGCGCAGCGATGCCCACGGAACAAGCCCCCACGCTCCATCCGACCCTGTAAGGGGCGAAGGAGTATGCCGTGGACTACTCAGGCACGGATTCCCGTTTCGGCAGGCCCTCGAACTGGTGGTACAAACGGTGACATTCACGATATCCCAGAACCCCACGGATTCACGGACAACCTCAAGCAGAGCGCGACCATGTTGAGAACACTCCGGCAGAGCATGCACGCGCTTCTGCCTTGGACAGGGCACCCTGGCTGCCTCGGCGCGCGACGGGTGAAACGGGTGACCGGTCGGTTACCTGGTACCGCGAGGCTGACCGCGGGACTCTGCCTACTTCTTCTCGCGGGTTGCCACGTTCCCGTCGGTGGCGCGTCGGATCGGTCCGCCGCCGCACCCGCAACCTCGCAGAATCGCGGTATGTCCGCAGAGATGCCGGCGCCGGCCCCGTCAACCCAGGGCGACGGTCCCGTCTCCCGTTTGATCGTCAACGGCGACGTCATCGAAGCGCATTCGCTATGGCACGGTCTGCACGAAGAACTCGCCCGACAGCAAGGCGCTCTGACGATCGAGGGCTATCGCAACTTTGTCGCGCGCCGTGCCGCAGACTTGCTTCGCGAGGCCATTTCCGAAACGCTGTTGTTGCAGAAAGCACGCCTGAATCTCTCGCCCGAAATGGAAAAACGCGTCGAGGGATTCGTGGATGAAGAACTTCGCAAGATCATCACCACGCAATATGAAGGCCGCCAGCGACGCTACGAAACCGCCCTCCAGCAAAACGGTCAATCGCTCGACGACATCCGCGAGAGGCTCCGGCGCGAGATCATTATACGCAACTACCTTGAACAAGAGGTCAAACCGAGAATCGCCGAACCCACCAGGGACGAACTCTACGACGCCTATCAGCAGCTCGCCGAATCCTCACAACGACCCGCCCGAAGGAAAATGTCACTCATCGATGTCCGCGTCCGCGACCGCCTGCCGAATGCAGCCGCCGACCCGACGCCGAAACAACGTCAAGACGCACGCGCACAGGCGAAGGAAAAGATCGAGTCCGCAAAGGCCCGGCTCGACGCCGGCGCCGAATTCGCCGACGTCGCCAGGCAACTCTCAGACGGCCTCCACGCGGACGACGGCGGATCGTGGGGATGGGTAAGCGAGGGCAGTGTCCGAGCCCGGTTCGAACCAGCCGTCGAAGCGCTCTACCGACTCCACGCCGATGAGACCGGCAATATCATCGAAGTCGACGACGGTTTCCTCATCGTACGATGCGACGAGATCGACGCCGCCACCCAGCCCGATTTCGAGTCCATCCAGCCCAAGCTCGTCCAACGCCATTTCCGAGGCACCTATCAACGCGCCATCTCGCAACTCGTCGAAGAACTTCGCGATCGCGCCCGCATCGAACCGCAGGACCTGGGCCGATTCCACCTCGCCGTCGTCGCCGCCGCCCCGAACCTGCACGCGGGCCCAAGACCCTGAACCGCTAGCTTCGAACCGTCTGCCAGAAAGTGATAGGCAAGGCCGGAGCGTGCAACCGGCGGCTCGCCCGCCAGTGCGTGCGAAAGCCGTAGGGTGCGTCCCGGACGCACCACATGGCTGCGACCAATGCCCTCACTGTGGCACCGCCGGGTGCCACTGCCGACTTGCCCGCCATGTGCCGACGGGTGCCATGCCCAAGCCGAAGGCGGGTGGCCCATCTCGTTAGCGAAGCGCTGAGGTGGGGGAGCGATGATGGACAGCTCGTCCCCGCGTAACTGAAGCAGGGTGCATCTCGATGCACCACCGCCAGCACGTCGGGTGCCATGCCCAAGCGTAGCGCCGCCATGTGACAGATGGCCCAGCTCGTTAGCGGGTGCCCCATTCTCCGCGACGGGTGGCATGGCCGAGCGAAGCGCTGAGCCGGGTGGCCCATCTCGTTAGCGAAGCGCTGAGGTGGGGGAGCGATGATGGACAGCTCGTCCCCGCGTAACTGAAGCAGGGTGCATCTCGATGCACCACCCATCCGCTCCCCCCTTACCAAGGGGGAATTCAGGGGGGTGAACCTCATCCAGCGAAGCTGAACGTGTATCGCGCCTCTTGATGCGTCGACCAACTTCCGGGCGCCCCGCCGCATAAGCAAAGCAAGCACCACGCCGCTGCGCCGGTCACAGCGCCGTGCGATCAAATCCGCGAGGTGTCCGCTCCCCGACCTCACTAGGCCGCGTCGCAATCTCCAAACGCAGTAGCCGCTCCTCAGCGCCCCCCGCCTCAAACCGATGACATTCCTCCCCGACAACGCCAAACCCCACACGGCGATAGCAGCGAATCGCCGACTTGTTGTCCGGAAACACCACCAGAATCACACGCTCAGCAGACCACGCGTCAAACGCATGACAAACCAGCGACCGCACAAACGCGCCACCATACCCATGACCCCGTTCGTCAGGCCGCACGATCACATGACCAAGCCAAAGATGACTCGGCGTCGATTTCATCGGGTTCAGCTCCGCGTACCCGATCACCGCGCGATCCTCGTCTTTGCCAAGCTGCCAAGCCGTACCGCCGGATTTCTTCCAGCGAAGGACCTTCAAAGGCGTGAGCGGAGGGGGCGTACCGGGCGCGAGCTGTCGCAGCTCATCCACGTCGGCGACCCACCCGGCCACCGTGCTCGCCTGGGCGGGGTCAAACCGTTCGATACGCAACGGGAGGGGAATTCCTGGCGCGTTCCAGCTCATCACTGCCCGGGACTGGATTTGAAC
>JAJDDV010000057.1 GCA_029260135.1 Phycisphaerae bacterium
GCGCTCAAGCGGATGATGTACTTCTTGTACCGAATAGCCATGACGATCCTCCATGATCTGATGACTCGACATCCATACCATGGAAAGATCGGAATAACGAACCAAAAACCCGCACGTTTTCGTGTGGCTATGCACTAGTGCAGCATGGTTCCCTTGTATTCTCCCGTCAGGGCCTCGAGGAACTTTACGACGGACTGGGTCTCGGAGGGTGAGAAGTCGCGGTAGGCTTGGTACTTGGCCATGACGCTGACGGCGTCGGCCAGGGTCTTCTGCGTTCCGTCGTGCAGGTAGGGATAGGTCTGCGCAATGTTGCGGAGCGTGGGGACTTTGAAGCGGTGGCGATCTCGCTCGTCTTTCGTGACGTTGAAACGACCGCGGTCGACCTCTTGGCCGTTACCGCGATCGGCGAAGTAATCGGCGCGGCGGCCCATCGGCTCGAACGACTGCCCGCCGAGGATCCTCCCGACGTGACAGTTCGCACAGCCGTTGTCGAGGAACAAGTGATACCCAGCGACCTGATCGGCGTTTAGCGCGCCGGCGTCGCCTCGAAGATAGCGATCGAACGGCGAGTTCGGGGTGATGAGCGAGCGCTCGTACTCGGCGATGGCATCAACGATGTTCTCGCCGATGATGCCGGTTGGATAGACCGCGGCGAACTGCGCCACGATGGCTGCGTCGGCCTCGAGCTTGGGAACCACCTCGCCCCAGTTGGAGCCCATCTCGATCGGGTTGTGGACCGGACCAGCGGCCTGCGCCTTCAGGTCAGCCGCTCGTCCGTCCCAGAACTGCTTGAGGCCAAAGCCCGCGTTGTAGACGGTCGGCGCGTTGATCGGCCCGACGACGCCGCCGATCCCGGTCGACGCGACAGCCTGGTCGGTTCCGCCCTTGTCCAGTGCATGACAGGACGCGCAGGAGAGCGTGTCATCGCCGGAGAGGCGGGTATCGTGGAAGAGCTTCTCGCCGAGGGCGACCTTTCCCGCATCGAGGGATACTGTTTTCGGAAGCGGCTGCAGCGGACCGTCTTTGTAGGCATCGGCAGTCCCGTCGACCGCGTAATGTTCTTTTCGAGCCTGTGTGATCCAGTCTTGGATCGTTTCCTTCTCGGCGGTGCCCAGGCCGCGGTTCCAGTGCAGCATGGTGTAGCGAGCGGGCGGCATGGTGCCCTTATCGATCACGAATTCGAGTTTGGCGAGCGCCGCTTCGGATACGGGTTTACCCTGTGCCGGCGCGAGATCGGTGAGCATGTCCATGTATCGCCGCCCCTTTGCCATGTCGGCTTGGACCATGGATTTCGCGGGCGGCAGCGTTGCATAGAAGGGCAGCTTGGCCTTCTCGGAATGGCAGTCGAGGCAGTTCTTCTCGAGAATCTGCGCGACCTCGGCGAATCCGCCCGAGGCGGACAGCGTCAGTGCGGTTCCGGTCGCCGGAGCGATCATCAGGTTTGAAAGCGGTACGATCAGAACGAGCAAGATCAGAATCGCGATGACGGCGGCGATCTTCCTCGCCCCGGATGCCTTCTTCGGTTTGGGCTGATCGTTGTCGTCGTTTGTTTTCGTTGAATCGGTCACGATGAACCTCCTTGCATCGAGTGGAGATGTCCGTTCCTGTTCGCGCCGACGACGCCGCGCCGGCCACCTGGATCGATACGCTATGCGCCGCGGCAGAGCCTGTCCAGTGATCGCCGTCTGCAAGGGATCGACGGAATTGGGAATTTCACCTGCCCTCCAGCAGGGTGCAGCGTGCCCCCTTACCTGGAAAAACGGCCCACCCGCCCTCGACGCCGCTGCCTCGCCCACGGTATAATTCGCCGGTTTACCATCGATGAACATCCACTTTTTAGGGAGTGATCGATCATGGCCTTTCGACCCTTTCAAGATCGCGACGTTTCACTGGGCACGCTTCAAGACGAGATGAACCGTTTCTTCGACCAGGTCTGGCATAGCGGCGTGTCGGCCGGTCCGTTCGACGGGCAGAAGTGGGCGCCGCCGATGGACCTTCACGAGCACCCCGAGCACTACGCCCTGTATGTCGAACTCCCCGGCGTTGCGGTCGGGGCCGTCGACCTGAGCTATGTGGGTAGCACGCTGACGGTTCGCGGCGAGAAAACCAAACCGGCGCACAGCGGCGAGGGTGACAAGCCGCTGCGTAGCGAGCGTCGCTACGGGACGTTCTGCCGCACGGTCGAGCTGCCGGGCGACATCGAAGCCGAGCGGTTGTCCGCACGGTGTCAGGACGGCGTGCTCGAGATCACGATCCCCAAATCCGAGGCGAACCGCCCCAAGGCCGTCAAGATCGACGTGAAGAAGGGGTAGGGGCGGTCCGCCGTTGAGCGTAGCGTTTCGATTTCGGATGTCGTCGGCCCGGCGCAGCCCTCGCGAGGCGGCGCATGACCCCGCGGGCGCGCCAGCGCCGTGCCGTACTTGGTTTCACGGTTCTTGGAGGAGAAAGGCATGTCCCTCACCAGGCGGAGTATCGCGGTTGTTTCCCTTGCGCTGCTTACACTGTTTCCGTGTCCGGCCCACGCCGGATTCGTGCCCGGCGATTGTGACGCCGATGGCGACGTCGATCTGGATGACCATTCGATCCTGGCTACCTGCCTGACGGGGCCGAATCATGTGGTCTCGCCTCCCTGTGTTTGCATGGACTTCAACGGTGACGGCGATGTCGACGCAATCGATGCGCTAGGACACGCGCTGATGTTTACCGGTTCACCCGGATTCGAGCGTGCCCCGAGCCACCCACGGATGGCGTCGGCACAACTCCACCTGAATGTGACCTCAGAGGGTTCGAACTCGATCACCGCGGCTCCGGGAGAGGATGTTGCGTTTGAGGTCGCCGGCACGTTGAGCGACGACTTGAACGAAGGTCTAGCGTTTGTCTTGTTCGACCTCGTGTTTACGGGTGGAGACACACTGGCGGTCGACGCACCGACCGAAGCTCCGATGACAAGTTTCCAAATTCCGCAGGGGATCACCAACCCGGGCGACGTCTGCCCACCGCTGTGTGGGTTCGGCGGAACGGTCATCGGCGGCGATCTCATTCAGGTGGGCGGCGGGCAGAACGTCATCAGCAACACCGTGGACAACGCGCCGTTCCCGATCGGTACCGTACTTGGCGGCGTTGCCCACCCGCCCGGCGGAGACCTGATCGCAACGGGAACGGTAACCATGCCCACGGTGGACGGAACGTACACCCTTTCGGTTCATCCGCACTCTGTTGCGGCCAGTGTGATCAGGTTGGGCGAAACGTGTATGCAGAATCCGTCGTTCTTCTGTCAGACGGAAGCGGTGTCGCCCGGCGACATGGTCGACCTCACCCTTGTGGTCAGCTCGGTCGACTGCAACAACAACGGTGTTCCGGACGCGGCGGATATCGCCTCGCGGACAAGTCGAGACTGTAACGAGAACACCGTCCCGGACGAGTGTGACATCGCGGACCAAACGAGCAGAGACGACTTTCCCGCGGTCCTTGGGGGGGATGGGGTCCCGGATGAGTGCCAGATGAGGTATGGTCAAAAGAAGTAGATGATGGCGATCAGAGACTCGGGCAAACCATGACGGGAGCAGGGATCGAGACGGTCATTTCGGATGTCGGGCGGCAATACTTGGCGCTTCACCTCACGTCGGATGTAGGCCCAGTCCGGTTACGGAATCTGCTCGATCGGTTCGGCGCGATCGACGCGGTGTTGGATGCGTCGATGGCTGAGCTGCAGCACGCCGAGGGGATCGGCCCGCGCACGGCGGAGGCGATCTTCCGCGCACGCAGCGATGACGCCGTCGACCGCGAGATCGAGCAGGCGGCGTCGCTGGGCGTTCGCATCGTCTGCGGTGAAGACGCCGACTTTCCCGCGCCGCTTCGGAACATCACCGACCCGCCGATCTGCTTGTACATCACGGGAACGCTCGAACCGACGGACGCCGTGGGGATCGCGGTCGTCGGCACGCGGCGTTGCAGCCACTATGGTCGCGAGCAGGCGCGGCGATTCGGTGAGATGCTGGCCGGAGCGGGCTTCACGATTGTCTCCGGGCTCGCGCGCGGGATCGATGGCGAGGCGCACCATGGCGCACTGCAAGCCGGCGGGCGAACGGTCGCCGTCCTCGGTCATGGACTGAGCACGATCTACCCGGCTGAGCATGCGGCGCTGGCCGATCGGGTCACTTCGTCCGGCGCGTTGGTCAGTGAGTATCCTCTGGGCGCCTCGCCCGAAGCGGGGAACTTTCCGCGGCGAAACCGGATCATCACAGGACTGTCGCTGGGTGTGATCGTCGTAGAGGCTGGCAAGCGGAGCGGTGCGCTCATCACCGCCCGTCTCGCCCACGACTACAACCGCGAGGTTTTCGCGATTCCCGGTCGGGTGGATCGTCCGCAGGACACCGCCGGCGTTCACGCTCTCATTCGCGACGGGCAGGCCAAGCTGGTGACCTGCCTCGAGGACGTGCTGGACGAATTAGGGGAGGTCGGCGAGATCATGGGGCGGTTCGACACGAGGGAACGGCCGCAACGTCCGTCCGCCACGAAGGATCCGCCGCCGTTGGCGGATTTTTCCGCGGATGAGAATGCCGTTCTCAACGCCGTCCGTGACGGTGCGGAAGAGGTGGATTCGATCCTGTCGCGGACCGGGCTCGACTCGGCCAAGACGTTGTCGGCGCTCACCTCGCTTCGGCTCAAAGGCGCGATTCGCCAGGAGCCGGGACATCGCTTCGCAGCGCGCTCGTCGAGCCGCTGAGGACGGACCGTTTGCGTCCATCGCTTCGCGTGAATAGGCTTTGCCCCCATGAAGGACGACGCGCAGCCGCTCTGGCGGCCATCGGAAGAGCGGATCAAGCGAACGCAGATGTACGCATTCATGCAGCGCGCCGCCGAGCGACACGCGTTCACGCCGGAGTGGCACGCGTTGCACGAATGGTCCGTGAAGCACCGCGACCAATTCTGGCAGGAATTCCTCGACTTCGCGCAGATCCGTCCGACCACGCCCGCCTCATGTGCGATGGAAGGGTCGGGCATGCTGGGGACACGGTGGTTTCCCGGCATGGCGTTGAACTTCGCCGCTCATTTGCTGCGATTCAATGACGACGAGATCGCGATCGCGGCGGAAGACGAACGCGGGCGAACAAGGTCGATTACGTATCGAGAGCTGCGCGACGCGGTCTCACGGTGTGCGGCCGGGATGCGTGCCATGGGCGTGACGCGCGGCGATCGCGTCGGTGGTTTTCTGCCGAACATTCCAGAAGCGATCGTCGGGATGCTCGCCGCGGCAAGCCTCGGCGCGGTCTGGTCGTCCTGCTCGCCGGACTTCGGCATTGGCGGCGTGTTCGACCGGTTCGGGCAGATCGAACCCAAGCTGCTGATCGCGGCGGACGGCTACTCTTACAACGGGAAGACGATTGACTCGATCGAACGCGTGCGGGGTATCGTCGAGCAGATTCCCAGCATCAAGCATACGGTCATCGTACCGTTCATGAGCGACTCGCCGGATGTCTCCTCGCTGCGCAGCGCAACGACGTGGGATCAGTTTCTCGGCGGCGGCGACGAAGATCTCACGTTTGAACCGGTTCCGTTCGATCATCCGATTTACATCATGTATTCCTCGGGAACGACCGGCGTGCCCAAGTGCATCGTCCACGGGGTCGGCGGTACGCTGGTGCAGCAGATGAAAGAGCTGATGCTCCATTGCGATCTTCGTCGCGATGACAACATCTTCTACTTCACGACCTGCGGCTGGATGATGTGGAACTGGCTGGTCAGCTCGCTCGGTGTCGGTGCCACGGTCGTACTGTATGAGGGCAGCCCGTTTCATCCCGACCCCCACCACCTGTGGGACATGACCGAGCGGCTGGGCATCAGTGTGTTCGGGACGAGTCCCAAATACGTGGCTGCGTGCGACAACGTCGGGCTCGAGCCGGGGAAAGAGCACGACCTCTCGAAGCTCCGCACCGTTCTTTCGACGGGGTCCCCCTTGACGATCGAGAACTTCCGCTGGGTGTACGAGCACGTCAAGCGTGACCTTCAACTATCGAGCATCTGCGGCGGAACCGACATCATCAGTTGTTTTATGCTCGGAAATCCGATGCTGCCGGTTTACGCGGGTGAAATCCAGTGTAATGGCCTGGGCATGGACGTCCACGCGTTCGACGGCAGCGGAAGGCCCGTCGTCGGACAGAAAGGCGAGCTGGTCTGCTGCTCGCCGTTTCCGTCCCAGCCGACCGAATTCTGGAACGACGCTGACGGCGACAAGTACCGCAGTGCCTACTTCGACAAGTACGCCGACGTATGGCATCACGGCGACTTTATTGAAATGACCGAGCGCGGCGGCGTCATCGTCTACGGGCGCTCGGACGCGACGCTCAACCCCGGTGGAATCCGCATCGGGACCGCGGAGATCTACCGTCAGGTCGAGACGCTGGACGAAATCGTCGACAGCGTCGTGGTCGGAAAGCGAACCGCCGATGCCGATGTCGATGTTTGCCTCTTCGTTGTGCTGCAGGAGGGTCTCACGCTGGATGACGATCTGATGGGCAGGATCAAACAGCGCATCGTCGAGGGCGCCACGAAGCGACACGTGCCCAGACTCATCAAACAGGTCAAGGCCGTGCCCTACACGATCAGCGGCAAGAAGGTCGAACTGGCGGTCACGCAGATGATTCACGGAGAAGCCGTGCCCAACCGCGATGCGTTGGCCAACCCGGAAGCCCTCGACCAATACGCGGGGATCGTCTGAGGTAGGGTCACTCCGTCGGCGCACCCGAGGTATCGGCAGCAGCGTCTTTGCGGCGTCGACCGCGTCGCTGCGCAAGGATCACGACCAGCATGACGATGCCCAATCCGATCAGCGGAACAAATTGATCGCCGGTGCTCTCCGGAACGGGTAGGTCAACGCCTCCGACCTTCTTTTCGGTACCGTCAGCGAAGCGCACGATTACGCCACCTTGACCTCGCTGCGCTCCCAGCGGCCCCACGCGGACGCGTACGTCCAGCGAGCGCCCCGGGGCGATCCCTTCGATGGCCGATGGCGCACGGCAAACGCAGGCGGCGGGCGACAGTTCGCTCGTCCAGCCCTCGGGCGGAAGGCACAAGTCGCCGTGGTACTGGGGGAACTCAAGATAGATGATCGGGCTCGCGGCCTTGTTGGCGACCGTCCAACGGTACTCATGCCCGGCCGTGTCCGTACCGCCGGTGATCGTTACGCCGGATTCCGTTCGGGTTTGCGCCGACAGTGGTTGGGCAAGCACGCCCATCGAAAGCACCAGATAGGCAATACGACGACACATGGAACTTCTCTCGTCCGTTCTTGGTCAGGGGCGTCACGACGCTGCACCCACGATCCTATTGACCGCCTCTAAACTGACGAAACTGTAAGTGGGTCGTAGCGCCGTCGCAACAGTGCTCCGGAAATATGGGGACCTACTCATGGTGCGGTGATAGACGACGCGCGTGTTCCTGAATCATTGGCGCGTGGATCACGCCTCGCCGTAACATCGCGCGGGCTGAGCCCGCGGCTCGGTGTTGAAACGGCTGCTAAGAGCACTGCGCGCAAGAACGCCCCGCGACACCATTCGGCGGCGCGGGGCGTGTCATCCGTTGAATTGTCTAGAAGGCTAGAGAATCGAACCTCGAGGCAATCAGAACGACTCTGACGCCTCTTCGAGACGGATGTCCGCGATTTCCACCGCGCCGGTCAATCCGAGCGCCTGCTCGGCTGAGATACTCCGCCATCCGCCCGACAGACGCAGGTGACGCGTGTTGCCGGGAAGGAGCGGACCTCGCCAATGATGATCGTCGAACGCCAAAGGCGTTGCGACCACTTCGGTCCATTCGCGAATCGGGAAGTTGTTGACGTCCAACGCCGCGACCCGTACGGCTAACACGGAGACCACTTCGCCGCCGTTGTTCGTGACGGCCATCACAGGTCGCAGTCCACCCGATCGCTTGTCTTCAACGAAGCTCACGCGGACGTCGAGATTCTCGACATAACCCGGAACGCGCCGTCCACCCAGCGCATCCACCAAGCCCGGTAGCCGCTCGACAAACTCGGGAAGGTCGGCCACTGTGTTCTCGACGATCCCCGTCAAGACCGTGGCGTTCTTGTCGACGACATTCATGCCGAACAGAACGACGGTTGTGGCGGCGCCGATGGTAATCCCCCCGACGCCGAACAGGCCCAGAAAGAACGCGGTCAGCGGTGACATTCGGTGCGGTGTGTTCATCATGATCTACCTCCGTCGGTATCGAGGGCTCGCTGTTTCAGCGGGCCTTGATTCCGACCTCTTGGACCGAGAGCTCGCCTCGGTCTCGCTGCCCGCAGGCTCCCAAGGCCTCGCAGCAGCCGATCCGAACGCCGTGACACCCAAAGTGACACGGACGACACAGGGCAATTCGAGTCGCGGCATCGAATATTCCGCGCGGCAGCGGTCACTTTATCCGGCAAGCCTGGCCAGGGCTTTGGCCACCGGACTCAGCCCCCCACGACCCGCTTTCGTCATCAGGTTGAACAGCGAGTTCATCGTCTCGCAGAACTCGAGAATGTCGGTAAACCGCTTTCGATAGGCATCAGCATCGATGCGAGCCTGCCCGCGAAGACCGCTGGTCTCGTCGTCGATCATCGACTGGCAGCGTTCGATCGTCTCCACGATCGGCTGAACCTCTCGCCGGCGGCGCTCGCGCACGATGGTCTCGAACATCTGCCAGACGTCCTTCTCTGCCTCGAAATACTCCTTCCGGTCGCCACGACGGTGAACGCGGTGGATCAGGCCCCAATTCACCAGCTCACGCAGATTCGTGCTGGCACTGCCCCGCGATACACTGAGCTGCTCCATCACGTCATCCGTACAGAGCGGTTCCGCCGTCAGGTAGAGCAGCGCATGGATCTCAGCCATCGTCCGGCTGATTCCCCAGCTCGCCGCCATCTCGCCCCAGCGTCGAATAAACAGCAGTCGCGATGCCTCAACGTGCTGTTCTTCCATGACGTCTCCTTTCCATAGATTTCAGATAGTTCTGAAGAAAGTACGATGGCCTGAAACTGATGTCAAGGGCGGGCCGGTGCACGACTACGCAAAATGACCACGCGAGACAAGTCGCCGGGAGCAGACTCCAAGCAGAAAGGGTATCCGTTCGGGGATGAAAGGAGAGAGGAAGCGTCAGGCCCCGGCGGACCCGTCAGCGCCTACAGCCGAACGACCATCGTGCCCCAGGTCAGCCCCGCGCCGATGGCGATCAGCATCACGAGGTCCCCCGCTTGAAGCGTCCCGTCGCGCCGGCCTTCATCAAGACTCATGATCACCGAGGCCGCGGACGTGTTGCCGTAGCGGTCGATACTCACCGAGACCTTCTCGCGAGGAAGGCCCAGCCTCTCGCGGACTGACTCGATGATCCGGAGATTCGACTGGTGGGGAATAATCAGTTTGAGATCGTCCGGCGACAATCCCGTCGACGTCAACGCCCGATCGATCAACTCCTGCATCTTCGTCACAGCGAACTTGTAGACTTCGCGCCCGCGCATGCGCATGAAGTGCAAACGCTCCGCCACGGTGGTTTCACTGGCTGGAAGGCGGGATCCCCCCGCCGGCGTCCAGATCAGGTCCGCCTTCGTCCCGTCGCAGCCGAGTTCAGAGTACAGAATGCCCTGATCTTCGTTCTTGGACGGCCCCAGAATGGCGGCCCCCGCGGCATCGCCGAACAGCACGATCATGCTGCGATCCTGCGGATCGGCCAGGCGCGTCAGCGTCTCGGCGCCAATGACCAGGACACGCTGATAAATACCCGACGCCAGAAAACCTGATGCGACGGTCGAACCGTAGACGAATCCCGCGCAGGCAGCGCTGATGTCAAAACACGGGATGTTCTTCGCGCCCAGACCCGCCTGCACGGCCGCTGCCGCCGATGGAAGCGGAGAATCGGGCGTGGCCGTTGCCACGATGATGAGATCGATATCCGAAACCGTCAGGCCGGCATCATCCAGCGCACTCCGCGCCGCGCGGATCGACATAGTCGACGTATACTCGTCCGGCGCGGCGCGCCGCCGCTCGCGGATACCGGTGCGCGAGACGATCCACTCGTCATTCGTATCGAGGTAACTGGCGAAGTGCTCGTTCGTAAGGACCTCTTGAGGTACATACGAACCCGTACCGTAAATACCGATGGGAAACCGTCGCGTCATGGTTGCGTTGCCCGCCACGCGGAAGGACTCTAACCCTCCGATTCACCGATCGGAAGGACAAGCTTGGCACTGACATAACCGCAAACGCCACACGCAGCATGAGGCAACTTCGGTTTTCCGCACTTGGGGCAGGGGCTGAGCGTCACGGGCCGCAGTTTGTGGTGCGACCGACGCGTCCGCGTACGGCACTTCGATGTCTTCTTCACCGGAAGCATAGCGTTTCTACCTTTTCGACACTCAAACGGCCGGGTTCAACCAAGCCAGACCACCAGAAAGTCAGACAAGCTGAAGCCAGCCGCTCTTCTGAAGCACAATATAGAACTACGAGTCTACGTCGTTGGTCTCCATCTGTCAAGCGTACCGACACCGCCAGCTGAATCGCCCACAATGCCCATTTTATTCCCCGAAAGGAAGACCGCACCCGCTTCCTTCCGGATCCTCGGGAAGAACTCGGGCGGTCCAAGCATCCAATGCTATGGACCCGCGACGCGGAAAAGGCCGATTTACTGGAAGTCGCAACGCATCGCGGGCCCGAATCCCTTGAGGAGAAACCCTGAGATGACTCGCTGGACAAGCAAAGCCATGGGCGTAGGGCTCGCCGTCATCGGTCTGGGAGGAATCCCGACGTTCGGACAGCACGGACACGAAGGGGATTCCCACGGCCATCACAAACCGGCCCCGACGCTGCCGCCCTGCCCCGTCATGGGAGAGCCGATCAACCTCGCGGTCAGCGTGGCCACGGACGACGGACCGGTGTTCTTCTGCTGCAAAGGGTGCATCGGCAAGTACAAAGCGAACTCCGACAAATACGCCGCCAAGGTCGCGCTGCAGCGAAAGGCTCTTTCCGGGCGACCGAAGACCCAGGTCACCTGTCCCGTATCCGGCGACAAGGTCGACCGAAAGTCCTATGTCGAGGAACAAGGCCGCAAAGTCTATTTCTGCTGCGACGGCTGCGCCAAGAAATATGCGCGAGCCCCCAAGAAATATGCGGTCGCGCTGGCAAACAGCTACACCTATCAGACAACCTGTCCGGTGATGGGCGAAGAAATCAACCCGAAGGTCTTCGCCAAAACCGCGAGCGGTTTGGACGTCTACTTCTGCTGCAGAGGCTGCGAGAAGAGGCTCTTCGCCGATCCTGCGAAATACGCGTCAAAAATGGCCGAGCAAGGCTACGTGGTGGGTGCCAAAGGTCTCGCCGCTCCCCAGGAGCATGCTCACGGCACGCATGACGGGCACGATCACGACCATTAGCCGCATCAGCCTGTTGAATGGACCCGCGCACGAGGCTCATTTCAATGACACGCACAAAGAGGCCGTCGAGACCTGCTTCCGCGGCGATGATGGGCATCGCGCTCGCATCGGTCATCGGAATGGGCGCCTGCACGACTCATCGCCACGCCCGCGAAGACCTGTCAACCGCCCTCGAACAACACCGAAAATCTCGCCTCAACACAGCAGAGGATTACGCCCAAACACCTACGCCGCAACCGATTCGCGGCACTGTGCCAGCGCCGGAAGTAGCCGCCTCATCACACCACGTGCCGGCAACGCTCCGAGACTTCATCGCAGAATCGCTCGATGCCAACCCGTCGATTCTCGCCGCACGTGAGACGGCACGGGCCAAGGCCGAGCGGGTGACGCAGGTCACCTCGCTCCCGAATCCCGTCATGATGATCAAACTGCTCCCGGAAGCGATACGAACCGCGGAAGGCGACAACGACCTGATGATCGGGATCACGCAGAAGCTTCCGATCCCCGCCAGGCTCGACCAGGCCGGCCGCCTGGCGATGGCGAACGTCAACATCGCACTCGCACAGCTTCAGGAGACGCGTCTTCGCGTCGTCGCCGGCGTCAAACAGGCGTACTTTCAGTTGTACGTCATCGACAAGAGCATCGAGATTACCCGCGAGCATCAGGAACTGCTCCGCGGACTCATCGACGTCGCGCGAGCGCAGGTCGCCGCCGGGCGGCGCAGCCAGGCCGACGTACTCCGTGTGCAAGTCGAACTCTCCAGTCTCGAGGCGGAGTTGATCGCCCTGCGTCAACGTCGCTCCACCGCATCCGCAAGGCTCAACGAACTCCGCGGACGCGACGACCGGACACCGATCGAATCGCCGGAAGACTTCGGCGTACGGCAGGCGGAAATCATGATCGACGACCTGCTGATGAAGGCGGCCGACAAGAACCCGCGATTGCAGCGATTGCGCCAAGCCATACGGCGGGATCGAGAGTCGGTCGCATTGGCCAAGCTCGCCGCGTGGCCCGACTTCATGATCGGCTTCGAATGGATGAACGTGGACCCGCGCGATGCCTTTCGCCCGCAAGTGAACCCGGCGACGGGGCGCCGCCCCGCTGTCCCCACGCTCAGCGAAGAAGCCACAGACAACTGGGCAATCTCGTTTGGGTTCACGCTGCCGATCTGGCTCGACAAAATTCGGGCGGGCGAACGAGAGGCCGAGCACAGGCTCGATGCGACCCGACAAAGCCACGAAGCCGAAAAAAACCGCGTCTCGTTTCAGATCGAAGACGCATGGCACCGCGTACTCGCGCAGCAAGAGTTGGCCTCACTGATTTCGCGAACCATCATTCCCCAAGCCGAGCAGACCTTTCAGGTCTCACAGGCCTCCTATATCGCGGGCACCAGTCGCTTTCTCGACGTGATCGACAATTGGAGAAAGTGGCTTCGATTCAACATTCAATATCACCGTACGCTCGGGGAACTCGAACGCAGCGTGGCCGACCTCGAACTGGCCCTGGGTTTGAGTCTGGCTGAGATCGGAGCGCCGTGATGAACAAAGTACACGCATCGGGCACCATCGCCACTCGGCGCCGGGGAAGCGCAGCCCTCGTCCTCGTCCTTGTCATCGTGGCCGTTGCGCTTGGCGCGGTCGGCGGCTACCTTTCAGCCGGACGCTTCGCGACGGGTTCGCCATCGGCACCTGCCGACGCAGCCGCCGCGAAAGAACAGCTCTACACCTGCGGCATGCACCCCAATGTCCTGCAGCCCGAACCCGGCGACTGCCCGATCTGCCAGATGAAGCTGACGCCGCGAAAAGACAGCGACGAAGGCGACGACGCCGGCCGCTCGAACGAACGGAAGATTCTCTACTGGCGTGCGCCGATGGACCCGAACTTCGTCTCGGACAAACCCGGCCAAAGCCCGATGGGTATGGACCTCGTTCCCGTCTATGCCGACCAGGCCCAGTCCACCGCCGCCCACACCATTCGCATCGACCCGGTGACCGTTCAGAACATGGGCATCCGAACGGAGGTCATCCGGCGGGGTCCGCTCGTCAAGACGACGCGAACGCTCGGACGTGTCGACTACGACGAACAACGCGTGACGTTCGTCGACACCAAGTTCAACGGGTGGATCGAGACACTCCACGTCGACGAAACCGGACAGTCCGTCGAAGTCGGCCAACCCCTCTTCGATGTCTATTCACCCGAACTCTACGCCGCACAGGAGGAATACCTTGCCGCCGTGCGCACGCTACCGCGAATGGAGAACAGCTCTTTCGCCGTGGCGCGAGAAGAGGCGATCAAGCTCGCCGAGGCCGCCGAAACCAAACTTCGCTACATGGATGTGTCCGATCCGCAGATCGCACGCCTGCGCGACACCGGGAAAATTGAAAAGACGATCACCATTCACTCACCGGCCACGGGAATCGTCACCGAAAAGATGGCCCTCGAAGGTATGTATGTGAAACCCGGCATGCGCCTCTTCACCATGGCCGACCTCTCCCGCGTCTGGGTCTATGTCGACATCTATGAATACCAGCTTCCCTGGATTCGTGTCGGCCAATCCGCCACGATGACACTGGCGTACATCCCCGGCAAACAGTTCGTCGGGACCGCCGTCTACATCTACCCCTATCTCGAAAAGAGAACACGCGTCATCAAGGTTCGCCTCGAGTTCGAGAACCCGACGCTGGAACTCAAACCCGGCATGTTCGCCAACGTACGGCTCGAGTCCGAGCTGCAGCGGGATGCGGTGCTCATTCCGCGCGAGGCCTACATCGACTCCGGCACGCGGCAGGTCGCCTTCATCGACGCCGGCAACGGAAAATTCGTCGCGCGCGACATCCACGTCGGCGTCGAAGCCGAAAGCGGAATGGTCGAGGTGCTCTACGGGATCGACGAGGGTGAGGTTGTCGTCACGAGCGGGCAGTTCATGCTCGATGCCGAAAGCAAACTCAAAGAAGCCGTCGCGAAGATGATGAAAGCGGACCGGGCACAGACCACCAAGCGTGCGCTGCCGTCAGGCGCCAGTGCCTCAACCGAGACGGTAACCGCGGTGATGCCGCCCGACACAGCCTACACCTGCCCCATGGAACAGCACCCGGACGAAGAGGACCCCGGCAAACAAGGCCCCTACTTCTCAGCTCAGCCGGGAGAGTGTCCCTGGTGCGGCATGAATCTCAAACCCATCGAACAGTATGCTTGGGTGGAGAAATACAGAGCGGGTAGCGACGGTGCACCTGTAACCCGTGAAGATCCTGCCGGCGTTCCAGCCGACGCCAAGTACGCCTGCCCGATGGACACGCATCCCGCCGAAACGGATCCAGAGAAGCAAGGCGCGTACTTCTCGTCGGAAGAAGGTCGCTGCCCCTGGTGCAACATGGCGATCAAACCGCTCGACCAGCTCGAGTGGGTGAAATTGCGTCGGGCGGCACACGGCGGCGACGTCGCCTATACCTGCCCGGACCACCCGCACGTCTTCTCCGACACCAGCGATGAGTGCCCGCGATGCGCAAAGAGACTCATGCCCTTCAAAGTGATGTACGCCTGCCCGGATACGCAGCACGCCGGAATCATCAGCACCCACGCCGGCAACTGCCCCCGTTGTGGGCGCGGTATGGCCGCATACCGCGGCGTCTGGCTCGACGACACGATGGCGCAAGACAACACGCCGCCGACATCATCCGTCGCCGAGTCGGCACCGTTTCAATGTCCAGCGCACCCAGTCGTCCACAGTCATACACCCGGACAGTGCACCATCTGCGCACGCCCCCTCGAAGCCGTCGAGACCACAGCCCAGGCGGATGACCGTCCGATCCCCGGCGATGCCACCCACACCTGCCCGATGATGGAGTGCTGGCACTTCGATACCCAGCCCGGAGACTGCCCCGCCTGCGGCATGAAGATCAAACCGATCGACGAGGTCGCGTGGGTGAAGAAGATGCAAGCCGCCAAAGGGCAAGGGGGTCCAGCCCACTATGTTTGCCCCATGCACCCCACGCAGACACGCAGGTCAAAAGCCGGTGTCTGCCCTATCTGCGGAATGAAGCTCGTGCGCGAAGCCACGTTCCAGGCGCCGCAAGACGACGCGCAGAACATCGCCGCACAGATGGACTACATTCTGGAGCACTATCTCGAACTGCAGCAGCGCCTCGCCTCGGATCGAACGCGAGACGTCGCGCGTCACGCGCTGGGACTCGCCGCCGCGTCAGATCAGCTCAAAAGGCATCTGTCCTCACCGAACGTACACTTCTCCGCCGCGATACACGAGGCCGCCCGCAACCTGCACGCAGCCGCCCTGAAGACCACCGGTTCCAACCTTGACGCAGACCGCGTCACGCTCGTTGAACTCAGCGCATCCGTTCGAACGTTGATTGAGACGTTCCGGCCCGACCGGACCCGCTGGCCCGAACTCTTCATCTACCACTGCCCCATGAGCAAGGGCGATTGGATCCAAGCTTCCGAGCAAAAAGCCAATCCTTATTACGGATTCAAAATGCTCAAGTGTGGACAGCTCAAAGAAACGCGGTAACGGGAACAGACCATGATTGCCTCGATCATCGAATCCTGCTGCCGCAACCGGATGCTCGTCATCCTGCTCACACTGTTCGTCGTCGCCGGCGGCGTCTGGACGATCAACGACATCCGCCTCGACGCCATCCCCGATCTCTCCGACGTTCAGGTGATCATTCTCACCGAATACCCAGGCCAGGCGCCCCAAGTCGTTGAAGACCAGGTCACCTACCCGCTGACCACCGCCATGCTCGCCGTCCCCTTTGCCAAAGCCGTTCGGGGACAATCCTTCTTTGGCCTCTCCTTCGTCTATCTGATCTTCGAAGACGGTACCGACATCTACTGGGCGCGCTCGCGCGTTTTGGAGTCGCTGAACTACGTCTCCGGTCGTCTGCCCAAGGGCGTTACCCCGCAGCTCGGACCGGACGCCACCGGCGTCGGTTGGGTCTACGAATACTCCCTGCGCAACGGCTACTACTGCCCCGACCACCCCGGCGGCATGTACCACCATCCCGATGCCCCTGACACTTGGTACGCCGCTCGAAACGATGCCCCTGAAGACGTGCGCGACGACCTGGACCACGTGCGCATCTTCGAGCACGGCGGAACCTGCCCGTGGGACGGCAAGACCCCGCTCGTCCTGGGGCAATTCGACCTCTCCGAACTTCGCAGCATGCAGGACTGGTATCTCCGCTACGAATTGACAGCCGTCGACGGCGTCGCCGAGGTCGCCGCCATCGGTGGTTTCGTCCGCCAGTATCAAGTCGTCGTCGATCCCGACCGACTGCTGGCCTACGACATCCCGCTCAAGGCCGTCAAAGCCGCCATCAAGGCATCGAACAGAGACGTTGGCGGTCGCCTGCTTGAAATGTCCGAGACCGAATACATGGTCCGCGGGCGAGGCTACCTTGCATCCCTCTCGCCCGACCAGGTCCGCGACGCTCGACAACGCGGCGAGCCGCTCTCTCGCATGCGATCGCGCAAGGGCGTGGAGGATCTCAAGAAGGTCGTCATCCGCGCGACGCCGACCGGAACACCCCTCTACCTGCGAGACATCGCCGACGTCCATATCGGCCCCGAACTTCGTCGCGGCATCGCGGAGGCCGAGGGCGAAGGCGAAGTGGTCGGCGGCATCGTCGTCATGCGTTTCGGCGAGAACGCACTGAAGGTCATCCGAAAAACGAAGCAGAAGATCGATGAACTCAAGCAAGGATTGCCCGCCGGCGTCGACGTCATCACCGAGTACGATCGCTCCGCACTGATCAACCGCGCCGTCGACAATCTCAAGACCAAACTCATCGAGGAAATGATCGTCGTCGCCATCGTTTGCACGATCTTCCTCCTGCACCTTCGCAGCAGCCTCGTCGCCATCTTCGTGATTCCCACGGCCGTGCTCGCCAGCCTGATCATCATGAACGCCATGGGCATCAACGCGAACATCATGAGCCTGGGCGGGATCGCCATCGCCATCGGCGCCATGGTCGACAGCTCCATCGTCATGGTCGAGAACGCACACAAACACTACGAACGAGACAGAGGCAAGAAGCCACACGCCGAGATCATCATCGCCGCCGCGAAGGAAGTCGGCCCCACACTCTTCTTCTCACTGCTGATCATCACCGTCAGCTTCATTCCGATCTTCGTGCTCGGTGAACAGAGCGGACGCCTCTTCAAGCCCCTCGCCTACACCAAGACCTTCGCCATGGCCGGCGCGGCGCTGCTCGCCATCACGGTCGTCCCCGTCCTGATGATCTACTTCATTCGAGGACGCATCCCGGACGAGAAGACCAACCCCATCAGCCGCGTTCTCCAGCGCGTCTACGAGCCCTTCTTCCGGGCGGCCATGAAGGGCAAATACCTCACGCTCATCCTCGCGGCGCTGCTCATCGCGAGCGCGATCCTACCCCTTCAAAAATACGTCTTTGGCCGGCAGGTCGTCGCCGATGCGCTCCCCTTCCTCGAGCTCGACCGCCAGATCGGCAGCGAGTTCATGCCCCCGCTCGACGAGGGTGACCTCCTCTACATGCCGACCACGGACCCCGGCGTCAGTATCACCAAAGCGCGCGAACTGCTCCAGCAAACCGACGCACTGATCGCCAGCTTTCCCGAGGTGCATCATGTCTTCGGAAAGATCGGCCGGGGAGAAACCGCCACCGACCCCGCCCCTCTCGCCATGATCGAAACGACGATCATGCTCGAACAGGACAAGAGCAAATGGCGCAAGCGCCGTGTCGACCGGTGGTTCGCATCGCTTCCCGACTGGCTCAAACACTACTCCGGGCTGCAACACTTTTGGCCGGAAGCCCGCCCCATCACGATCGACGAACTCTCGTACGGCTGGGAGGAGGGCAACGATCACGTTCCCGGGCTCGACGACGTCGTCAGTTATCCTGGCCTGACCAACTCATGGACCATGCCGATCCGGACCCGAATCGACATGCTCTCCACCGGTATAAAAACTCCCGTCGGCATCAAGCTGATGGGCGATGATCTCGAAGTCCTCGGCAATCTGGCGGAGAGGATCTCGACGGTGGTCAGCCCACTTCCCGATACCTCCAGCGCCTTCTACGAAAAACCCGTCGGCGGAAACTACATCGACTTCAACATCAACCGTGACGAAGTCGCCCGATATGGCCTGCACGTCGACGACGTCCAGGATGTCATTCTCTCCGCCATGGGCGGCATGAATATCACGTCCACCGTCGAAGGGCTCGAACGCTATCCCGTCAACCTTCGTTACAAACGTGAACTCCGCGACAACATCCCCGCGCTGAAACGAACCTCGGTCGCTACCCCGCTCGGTGCGCACGTTCCCCTCGCCCAACTCGCCGACATCCGAATCCACAAAGGCCCGCCGATGATCAAGACGGAGAACGCGCGCAGAACCGCGTGGGTCTACGTCGATCTATCCACAAGCGACATCGGCGGTTGGGTGGAAAATGCGAAGCGGGTCGTCGCCGAGAAGATCGACCTCCCCGCCGGATACAACATCATCTGGTCAGGCCAATACGAATACATCCAAGCCGCCAACGCCCGACTCACCGTCGCCGTCCCAGCCGTCTTCGTCATCATCGTGCTATTGCTCTACATTTCGCACAAGAGTTGGTTTGACACGTGCGTCGTCTTGCTGGCCGTACCCTTCAGCCTGATCGGCGCGGTCTGGCTGATGTACCTTGCAGGGTTCAACATGTCGCTGGCCGTCTGGGTCGGACTCATCGCGCTGGCCGGTCTCGACGCCGAAACCGGTATGGTCATGCTCCTCTACCTCCACAACAGCTACGACCGAGCCAAAGAAGAAGGGCGCATGAACTCGCTGACCGATCTCAAAGCCGCCATTCACGAAGGCGCGGTCCTGCGAATCCGCCCCAAGACGATGACCGTCATGACCACCATGATGGGACTCGTCCCCATCATGATCGGAACGGGAACCGGATCAGATGTCATGAAGCGCATGGCCGCCCCTATGTTCGGAGGCCTTCTCACCAGCTTCGCCATGGAGCTGCTGATCTACCCGGTCATCTTCTACGTAGCCAAACAGTTCGAGGTGCGGCGCCACCAATAAACAAGAGGGGGCGTCCCGTCGAACGCCCCCTCGGTGTGTGCTCCTTCCTTCGGTCGCTTGGCTACGGTCCGACGAAGTAGGGCCTCATCATCTCATTGTCCTCGTGCTCCACGATATGGCAGTGCCACACGTACAAGCCCGCAACATCAAAGTTCGCTCTCACCGTCGTAATCTCGCCCGGATAGGAGATGACGGTGTCTTTGTAGCCCGACTCCCAAGGCTGCGGTGCGTTGCCCACGATGCTCGGCGTGCCATCGATCGCCCGCCGCCCCACGACCTCAAACCGCACGAGGTGCAGGTGGATCGGGTGTGCATCGGCCGTGAAGTTGTAGATCTCCCATTCCTCCGTCGCTCCGAGTGCCGGATTCTCCGTGACCCAGACGCCGACAGGACCTGACGGAAGATGAACCATCTTCTCCACGCCGACCCCCTCTTCCGTCCACTTCATCGGAATGCCCGCCGGAATCACCGGATCGGTAAAGTCAACCTGACCGAGTAGTGCCTCCTTCGGACCAAACGGCACCGAACCCGCGGGGCATCCACTCGGATCATGCGGAGAGCCGACCACCTGAACCAAGTTCCCTGCCGCGTCATTGGCTACACAGACCTCCTCAGACTCACCCTCGTTGAGTGAGACCTGTCGCGTGACGCTGGAGGCACCAAGCCGAGGCTCAGCCACCGGCTGCAAGCGATAAGGGCTCGTCGTGGCTTCATCGCTGTGAAGAACGAGTTTCTCGTTGACCACGAAGCGCATGACCTGCCCCGTGGTGCTTGGATCCGCCGGAATATCAGGGAAACCACCGAACGGAGCGTCCGGCGCGGTGTTGATCATCGTCACGATGGAACCGTCATCCAGATCACTGAAGTCGACGATCACATCCGCCCGCTCTGCAAGGCTCATCAACAGCGCCTGCTGGGGATCGGCCGCCGCAACGCGCGTTCTCTTCTTCGGTCGCGTGCCATCCCCCGGCAACGGCGTAGCAAAACCCGTCATGATCTCGACCGCCTGCGGGAGGAAACCCTGTTCTGCGCCGATCTGTATGAACGGCAACTCGCCGAGCTGAGGAACGTCGTCCTCGGGATCCTCGTTGTAGATCAGCGCGAGGTTGAGGAAGCGAGAATTACAGCCGTTCAATAACCGGAAGCGATATCGCGCCGGCGCAACCTCCATCGTCGGCCAGCTTACACCGTTGACCACCATCACGTTGAAGAACGCCTCAGGATTCCAAATCGGCGCGATGTCGGAATCCGGCACATAGTCGATCTGAAGCTCCGGATCACCAGGAAACTGCTGCGGCTCACCCGGGACATTGAGACCCTCGAAGAAGGCTCGATTGTCCGGATAGTAGAGCGACCCATCCGCGTTGAACGAACGGTCCTGAATGACGATCGGAATCTCCCGAAGCGCCGTGCGAATGGGATCGCTGGGCACGTTAAGCTCCAGCACGGTCTGACCAGCCACCGGGGCGGGACCGGGTAGAATCGCGGGCTTGCCTTTCTTCCCATCGATCACGCTGTCGTACGCGCCGCCACGAACAAGCCAGAAGCCCGCTGGACCTGCATAGACATTCAAACGCGTCATGCCCAACGCGTGATCGTGATACCACAGCGTGGTCGCCGGTTGGTCTTGACGGTACAGGTAGTCCGCGTACCCAAGTGTTCCATCGTTCATCCCCGTCGCATCATCGAACAATGCACCGCTCGCAGCCCAACCCGCCGGAATGTTGGCGGCCGCCGGAAGCCACCAGGCCTCCGGGTATCCGTCACTGTGAGGATCCACATGCGCTCCGTGTACGTGCGTGACAATGGGCGTGGGACCCGAATAAGGCATAGGACTCGAGCCGGAGCAATCCGTCCTCGACGCTCCCATCCGGCAATCCATCGGCGGGTTCGCCCAGTGAAGCGTCTGGTCTACCGGTAACAGGTGCGGCAGGTAGTTGCCCTGCGCATCCACCAGGTCGTTGATCCAGCGAACACTGACCGGAACATGCGCCGTTGTCTCGATCGTGTACGCCGGATAGTTGAACTGAGTACTCGGGTCGGGCGCGATCGCCGGTGTCGGATCGGCGGCAGGACCGTAGCTCCAGACCGTCGTGGCCGGAAACTGGTCGTTGCGCCCGTTCAGCGTATTCCAGATCCCGCCGGGTAGAATCTGCTGCTGAAACTGCCGAACCGCGATGTCATAGCTGTCGGCCGCGCCGTCGTTGTTCATTACCGGCGGAACAACGAGTGGCGTCACATACTTCGGTATCGACAGGGGATCCATGGACCCTCCCGGTGCCGGCTGTGCTTGCGCCTGCATGCTTCCACCCAGAGCAACGGCCACAATCAAGAATCCTCCAACCCATTGCCTTCCTGCTCTCATCTCTTGTCTCCAACCTCTCTCTTCCACACACGGGTCCGTTCCCAACCGGGTTGAATCCGAGGACGTCAAATCGACCGCAGCAAGTGAGTAGCCACCCAGCCTCCACGTCCTCCGACCCACCACCGGAACAATATGAACTCCCAAGTCCGACCGCCGAAGAGCAACAGCGCTATCGCCACATCATCACGGTGCGGTTTACGAACGATTGCAGTTCGTCGGCCTGCGACCCGTGAGCCACAGTGCAGATTGTTGATAACACACCTCTCATCGCAATCAGCGAATTACCTAGTGCATCGCCACGCCTAAATATTCGGGTATAGGCGTTTCAGTTTGATCCGAGCATCGGCTGTCGTAAATCGCCAGTTCACCTTGGCTTGGTCGGCGTTACGTTGAGCCTCCCAAGTAGCGACCTCTCTGGTCAGCG
>JAJDDV010000058.1 GCA_029260135.1 Phycisphaerae bacterium
ATCGTGTGGCGAATCTCCTTGGGGGCTGCGATCCCGGCCCCGGGGGGGGGGGGGGGGGGGGGCGGTAGCCATCGACAAATTGTAGGGCGCCCCTGCGTGTCCGGGCGAATGCACGCCGCTGGAGCAAGCGCTATTCAAGTCCAGCGTATTCAACGACTCCGTATGCGAGATACACACCACTTTCCCCGCCACACGCAGTAGGGTCCGCGCAATCGGTGTGCCCTCACAGGGGTCATGGACCGTGTTCTATCCGCCGCCACCGCTGACGGAGGAAATCAACTGTACGAGCGGCATAAACAGGGCGATGACGATAAAGCCGACAATACCGCCGAGGCAGACCACCATAATCGGTTCGAGCAGCGACACGAGACTGGCGACCGCGACGTCCACCTCTTCATCGTAGTTGTCCGCCACTTTGGTCAGCATCTTGTCGAGTTCACCGGTTTCCTCGCCGACATCGATCATGTTCGTGACGAGTCCATCGACCACCTTGGCCTGTCGTAGCGGCGCGGCGATGCTCTCGCCCTCGCGGATCGAATCATGGACCTTGTCCAGGGCTCGAACGTAGACTTCGTTTCCGGAGGTGTCGCGCGTGATGTTGATGGCGTCGAGAATCGGAACGCCGGCGTTGATCAGGGTCCCGAGCGTACGAGAGAATCGTGAAACCGATGTCTTCTCGACCAGTCCGCCGAGAACGGGTGCTTTGAGCGCGGAATAATCAAGGACGAAGCGTCCTCCCTTGGATGCCCGTATGGTCTTGTACAAGAAGAACATGGCAAAGGGGCCGAGAATGACGACCGCCCAACCCGGCAGAGGCTTGCCGTTGACGAACCAATCCGACGTGCCCATCAAGACGAGGGTCACGGGGGGCAGGGCCACGTCGAAGTCGTCGAAAATCTTACTGAACTTCGGAATGACGACAATCATGATGCCCAGCACGATACCGCCGGCAAACAATACGACGACAACCGGATAGACCATCGCGCCCTGGATCTTCTTCTTGAGTTTCTGCGCCTTCTCCATGAACTCCGCGAGACGTTGCAGAATCAAGTCCAAGACACCGCCCGTTTCGCCGGCGGCGACCATGTTGACGTACAACCGATTGAACGCTTTGGGGTGTTTCGAGCAGGCCTCGGAAAGCGTGGAACCTCCTTCGATATCCTCGGCCATGGCGCTGAGGACGTTCTTCATCGTTCCGGGTCTCTGCTGCTCTTCGAGGATGTGGAGGCTTCGCAGAATCGGAAGCCCGGCGTCCTGAAGCGTGGAGAGCTGACGGGTCACCTGGGTGATCGTCTTCTCGCCGACGCGCCCCAGCGACAACGTGAACCCACCCTTTTTCTTCTTGGCGGCCGGTCCCACCTTGCCCTTGGCGCCACCTTTCTCGCGAATTCGAGTGGGGAAGTAGCCCAGGTTTCGGATGCGCGCGAGGGCGTCCTCACTGGAGATCGCGTCGATCTCGTCCTTGACCTCCTGGCCCGCCTGATTCATAGCCTCGTAGCCGAAAGTAGGCATCGTGCAATCCTCGTCAGCGCGACGATAGTCCTTTGAACCCGTCCAATTCTACGCCGCTAACCCTCATCGATGATCGTCTCGCGAACGACTTCATCGAGCGAGGTGATTCCATCGTAAATCGCCATCAGTCCGGATTCCCGGAGCGTACGCATTCCTTGGCGTACCGCTTCACGCCGCAGGATCGACGTGGAAGCGCGATCCATAATGAGCTCTCGCAGGCGGTCGTCGATCGCCATGACTTCGTAGATTCCCATGCGGCCGCGATACCCCGTGTTGTTGCAGTAGTCACAGCCTTTGCCGTAGAAGAACGTGCGATCCCCCAGTTCCTCCGGAGACATCGACAGCTGCATGAGCTGCTCTTCCGTGGGGTGATACTCGGTCTTGCAGTTGACACAGATGCGGCGCACGAGGCGCTGCCCCACAACCGCCTCCAGCGTGGCTGTAATCAAGAAGGGCTCCAGACCCAGGTCCATCAGTCGCGCGATGGCAGCCGGGGCATCGTTCGTGTGCAGCGTCGTAAAGACCAGGTGTCCGGTCAAAGAGGCCTGGACGCTGATCTGGGCCGTCTCGAGGTCTCGAATCTCACCGACCAGAATGATGTCGGGGTCCTGACGGAGGAAGCTGCGCAGCGCCCTGGCAAACGTCATTCCGAGCTCGGTGCGGATCTGCGTTTGGATCAGGCCGTCGATGTCATACTCGACCGGGTCTTCCGCCGTGAGAATCTTGACCTCGGGGCTGTTTAGCTCCGCCAAGGCGGCGTAGAGCGTCGTCGTCTTGCCGCACCCGGTGGGTCCGGTGTTGATGACGATGCCGTTGGGCTTGCGCATGAACTGCCGGAACTTCACCAGGTCGTCTTCCAGCATTCCGATCTTGTCGATACTCAGCTCGACGTTGGACCGGTCGAGCACACGCAACACCACACTCTCGCCGAACATGGTGGGCAGAACGGAGACACGCAAGTCGATCGGTGACCCCTTGACCAGCAGCTCTACACGACCGTCCTGCGGGAGGCGGCGTTCGGCGATGTCGAGATTGGCCATGACCTTGATTCGCGACGCGAGGGCCAAGGCGACGTAATGCGGCGGCGGGACCATCTCATAGAGTACGCCGTCGATGCGGTATCGCATCTTGAACTCGTCTTCGAACGGTTCAAAGTGGACGTCCGAGGCCTTCTCTTTGATCGCCTGGAGCAAGACCAGGTTCAGGAGCTTCTTGACCGGATTGAGATCGGCAATTTCCTTGAGTTCCGCAAGGTCGATGCTGTCGCCGCGTCCTTCGAAGCGTGCGAGATCGGTGTCGTCGCCGAGTTCGCCGATCAGTCCCGTAATCGATTCTTGTTCGCCCTCGGGATAGTAGCGGTCGAGCGCGGTCTGGAGATCATCCGGTTTGCAGACGAATGCCTTGACCGTGACGCCCAGCAAGGTCTGAAGGTCGTCGGTCGCGCGGAAGTTGTCGGGATTATCCACCGCCAGCGAGAGCGTTCTGCGATCCGGGCTCATGTCAAAGGGCATCACCCGGTAGGTCTGCGCCATCTGCGCGCTCATGACCGCGACGATCTCGGGTTGAATGTCGAGCTTGCCGAGTTCCACCGGTTCCATGCCGCTCTGGGCGGCCAGCGCGATGTTGAGGTCGTCCTCGCTGATATGCCCGAGTTCCACGAGGATGGCGCCGATCGGTCCTCGCTGCTCTTTCTGTATCTCGAGGGCCTCGTGGACCTGGCTTCGTCGGAGCTTGCCCATCTTGATGAGGATGCGTCCGAGCTGCCTTCCGCGTAGCTGCTCGATGGGAGGCATCTTCCGTGAACCGGCGGCGCGCGGCGGCGCGGCGGCCGAGGAGGAGCTGCTCGATGTTGAGGAGGAGTCCTTCATCGTCTGAGTACATCCGGTTCGTCATCGCCACCGACCTTCATATCTTTGGAGGCCAGACGTCGGCGGTGGGTGTCGATCTTGTCTTGCATCGGTCCGGGCTCCCGTGCCCGGTCCACGCAATACTCCGCCCCGACGAGCCCGGTCTCGTACAACATCCACAGGTGCTCGTCGAGAAGCTGCATGCCGTATTTCTTCCCGGTCTGAATGGCGGAGTCAATCCGGAAGGTCTTGTTCTCGCGAATGAGGTTCGCGATGGCGGGCGTGACGACCATGAACTCGTACGCGGCGATCATTCCCTTGGGCGATCGCGGCATCAACGCTTGCGAGAGCGTCGCGATCATGTTGGTCGAGAGCTGGACGCGAATCTGCTCCTGCTGGTTCGGCGGGAACGCGTCGATGATTCGGTTGATCGTTCCCTGGCAACCGGTCGTGTGCAGCGTGGCAAAGACCAGGTGGCCGGTCTCGGCGGCACTGATGGCCGCTTCGATCGTCTCGAGGTCACGAAGCTCTCCGACCAGAATCACATCCGGGTCCTGCCGCAAGACGCGACGCAGCGCCTCGGAAAAGCTCGGCACATCCACGCCGACGTTGCGCTGATTGATGATCGACTTCTTGTGGTTGTGGTAATACTCGACCGGGTCCTCCACCGTCACGATGTGCCGGTCGAGGTTCATGTTGATGTAGTCGATCATCGAGGCCAGCGTGGTCGTCTTGCCGGAACCGGTGGGGCCTGTAACCAGGAAGATACCCTGCGGGCGCCGACAGAGCGCGCGACAGATCTTGGGGAGTCCGATCTCGTCAAACGATAGCAGCTTTGACGGGATCAGCCGAAGGACGATGGTGACGTTGCTGCGCTGCATGAAAACCGCTACGCGAAACCGTCCCGCGTCGCCGAACGAAAAACCGAAGTCGGTACCTCCCTCTTCCTGGAGTTCCTGCTGGTTCTTCTCCGGCGTGATGGCCTTCATCAACGCGACGGTGTCCTCCGGCGCCAGGACCTTGGTTTCCAGCGATCGCAGATGACCCTGAAGGCGAATGACAGGCGGCCGGCCCACCGTAAGGTGCAGATCCGATGCCCCCTGGTTTACCACCGTTTCAAGTAAGCGGTCAATGTGTATGGTCGCCATTCGGCTCGTTCGTCCTTAATCTTCGACCGCGACAAGACCCTCCGCTTGCGTCACGCGAAGGAGATCTTCCGGGGTCGTCGTACCGTTCAATACTTTGCGTCGTCCATCTTCCACGAGCGTTTGCATACCCGCAGCCCGGGCGGCGACCCGCAACTCCGACGCCGGCGCCCGTTTGAAGGCGAGGTCCCGTAGCTGCGTGTTCATCTCGACCATCTCAAAGATACCGATTCGCCCACGATATCCGGAACCGCCGCAACGCTTGCAGCCCGCGCCCTTCCAGAGCGTCTTGCCCTCCACTTCCTCATCCGCAAAGCCGAGCAATCGCAACGTTCGGCGATCCGGATTCGGATCTTCGACCTTGCACTGTGCGCAGATCACGCGAATCAGTCGCTGGGCCATGATGGCCTGGATCGCACTGGCCACCAGGAACGGCTTGATGCCCATATCGATCAATCGCGTGATCGCCGACGGCGCATCGTTGGTGTGGAGCGTGCTGAAGACGAGGTGTCCTGTCAACGCCGCCTGAATCGCGACGTCGCCGACCTCCTGGTCTCGAATCTCACCGACCAGAACGATGTTCGGTGCCTGTCGCAGCATGGCCCGGAGGATCTTGGCGAACGACAGCCCGATTTCCTCCTTCACTTGGCATTGGTTCATGCCGGTGAAGTTGTACTCGACCGGGTCCTCGGCGGTGATGATCTTCCGGTCCGATTTGTTCAACTCCTGCAGGGCCGAATACAGCGTCGTCGTCTTGCCGGATCCGGTGGGTCCGGTCACCAGGAAGATGCCGTTGGGGCGCTGGATGATTCGCTGAAATTTCGCGTGGTCTTCCGACTCGAACCCAAGCGCCTGGATACCTACTTTGGCCGATTCAGGACGGAGAATTCGCAGGACGATACTCTCGCCGTGATACGCCGGAAGGGCGGAAACGCGGAAGTCGATCTGGCCGCCACCGATCTTCATCTTGATACGGCCGTCCTGCGGAATGCGCCGCTCGGCGATATCGATACCGGCCATAATCTTGAACCGCGTCGTCACCGCACCTTGCATGCTCTTGGGAATATCGTCGCGAATATGGCAGACACCGTCGATGCGATAGCGGACGCGTATTCGATCCGTCATCGGTTCGATGTGGATGTCGCTGGCCCGCGTATGGACGGCTTCGCTGATGAGCAGGTTGACGAGCTTGATGATCGGCGCGTCGGCGTCTTCCTCAGACTGGGCGGCGTCGCCGCCGTCGACCGTCGGCGCTTCCTGGTCGATGCTCGCCATGGTTTGCGACAGTACATCGCCCTCAGGGTTGACGAATTTCTCGATGAACCGCTTGACCTTGCTCAGCGGCGCCAGCAGCGGAACGACTTCACGGTTGATCCGAAACCGGATGAGATCCAGCGTCTCCAAATCGAGCGGGTCGGTGATGATAACCTTGAGCCGTTCACCGTCCTCCGCGTAGGGCAGCACGTGGTACTCTTCAATGAGCTTCGACGGAATGACATCCAGAATGCGCTTGTCCGCTGGATGGTGGTCGAGGTCTATATATTCCAGCCCGAATTGAGTGGCCAGTGCTTTGACCACGTCATCTTCGCTGCACTTGCCCAGCTCGATCAGCGCTTCACCGATACGCTTCCCGTGCTCCATACCGTACTCAAGGCCCTCCGTGACGGTCGCGTCGTCGACGATGCCCCATTCGACCAGGATTTCACCGAGTTTCTTGCGTTGTTTCGCCATGTATACCTGCGTTTACGTCGTGGCTGCCGGGGTTCTCTCCGGACACCGGAGGCGGCGGGGCCGCTGCATCGTGTAGGCCGGGCGCCGTCCTTGCCGTGCATCACCACGCCGGGACCCAGAGGGTAGACCCGCCGCGCGAGATTCGACCTATCCGGAAGGATTCTACGGCCAGTGGAGGCCCAATTCAACCGACCTTCGGTACTCCTTTCCAGGGACGAACCCACGGCAACGGCGAACGTATCGAGGACGATCGGGGCCCGGACGCGCTCGCTGCACGCCTGCGGATGCGTCCACCTGCCGCCCGTGACGCAAAAACCGTCCTCAGGTGGCGATCCCTTGCGTAATCTCCCATCTTGTGTATGCTCACGCTCTCCTGGCACTGGCGGAACGAGGGCACACGAAGTGGGTAAGCCCAAACGCGAAACCGCGCTGTTCGATTTGTTGACGGACGGCGAACAGACTCCCACGCAGGCCCTGAACGCACCTGACCGAAAGGGACGCTCGGGCGCTGGCACGAGCGACGTCGATTCACGGGGTCCGGTCGCCCACCAAGGGGCGATAACCGATTCCGCGGCGGCGGCGTCAGACGTTGACGCAACCTTTTTCGAATTGGATGGCGACCGGATTCGCCTCTCCTTCAGTAGTATCTCCGCAGGCGTGGCGGTCTTTGCCGCCATGGCTTTGCTCGTCGTCGCCTTCGAAGTGGGACGACGGTCGGGAACGACGGATGGTTTCCGGCGCGGCCATGCCGCCGGCCGAGATTCTTATGCCGCCGAGGCGGTGAGCGAGATCGCCCAGGCGCGGCAGCAGCCGCCTGCGACTCGGCTCGTCGGCACGCTGCTCGACGATGCTGAGGCCGGACCGACGGCTTCGGATTCCGTCGGCGGACCGTCCACGGCTTCGCCGCGGTCGAAGTGGATCCGCGAGAACACGTATGTCGTGGTGCAGGAGTTCGGCGTGGGGCGGCGGGGCGATGCCCTCCGCGCAAAGGCGTTTCTGGCGGAACGCGGGATCGCGACGGAAATCGTGATGTACCCGCGGGGTACGATGCAGTTGGTGACGGCGCAGGGGTATGATCGTTCGGATTCGACACAGCGCCAGCTCGCCGACGAACTGAAGCGTAAAGTCCGTGAATTCGGCGCAGCGTATTTTGCCGGCGGCGGCGGCTATCGTTTGGAAGGCTATTTCAAGACGCTCAAGACTGAAGACTGGTAGACGAGGACTCATCGAATGTCATTGGATCGATCGCTGAAGGGCAAAGACACGCTGAAACGCCACCGGAACGTCCTCACGCGCGCCGAGCGCGTCGAGCAGCTCAAGGAAGAGGGGCGTTGGACGGAAGACTCCAAGGTCATGTCGCTGCCGAAGGTCGCTCATCGCAAGGTGGCGGTCGGCAAGAAGGACAAAGCCGAGAAGAAGACCGAGGAGGCAGAAGGCGCAGAGACGACCGAGGAAACCAAATCGTAGCAGCGGATCCCATGACCGCGCAACGGTTCATTGCCGACCACGTTCTGCCGCTCGGGTCGTCCGGCATTCGCCGCGTGTTCGAACTCGCGGCGACGCTCGACGACCCCATCGACTTGTCGATTGGTCAGCCCGATTTTCCGGTTCCCGAGAACATCAAGGAGACGATGTGCGGAGCCATTCGCGGCGACCGCAACAGCTACACACCCTCGCGAGGCCTGCCCGCGCTCCGTGAGCGAATCGCGGCGGACCTGAAGGCGGAATTCGACTGGGAACCCGATCTCTTCGTGACGTGCGGTGTCTCCGGCGGCCTTCTTCTCGCGTTGATGGCGTGCATCAATCCGGGCGACGAAGTCCTCATCGGCGACCCCTACTTTGTCTCGTACAAGCAGCTGGTACGTCTCGTCGGGGGGGTTCCCGTACTGGTCGATCTCTACGAGGATTTCCAGGCCCGCCCCGACCGCTTCGAAGCCGCCATCACCGACAAGACCAAGATCATCTTGCTCTGTTCTCCCGGAAACCCCACGGGCGTCGTCCAATCCGCCCAGAGCATTCAGGCCGTCGCCGAACTCGCGCAACGTCGCGACTTGCTCCTGATCAGCGACGAGATCTACACCAAGCTCAGCTATGACGGTCCCAGTTCCAGTCCGGTGCGGTTCGCGCCCGAGCGTACACTGCTGCTTCGCGGGTTCGGAAAGTCCCACGCCCTGACGGGGCTTCGCCTGGGATACGCCGCCGGTCCGGAGGAGATCATCGCGCAGATGGCCAAGCTTCAGCAGTACACGTTCGTCTGCGCGCCTCACCCCGGTCAGGTCGGCGCGCTCGAAGCGATGGACACCGACGTGTCCCATCAGGTCGATCGCTATCGTGCCAAGCGAGACTTGATCTGCGCTGAGCTGAAGGGCGCCTTCGACTTCGTTCGCCCGTCGGGCGGGTTCTACCTCTTTCCGAAGGTTCCGAAGCAGTACGCTTCGGGCAACGCATTTGTCGACGCCGCGATCGAACGGAACCTGCTGATCATCCCCGGCGACGCGTTCAGCGAGCGCGACACGCACTTCCGCATCAGTTACGCCGCTCCCGACGACCGCCTCCGGCAAGGCTGCGAAATCCTCCGAGACCTAGCGGCGGGGTAGCCGGGACTCAGAGACCACATCACATGCGTCACGATGGGCGTCGCGCGTTCATCTGAGTCGCGCTGCCTCGAATGGTGCGGCGGCGCATCGCCTCGCGGGCCGACTTCACCTGGTACCGACGGTTCGGTCGCTCATTACAGCACGGATCCGTCCCAGCCGACCGGCCGAAAGCCCGCTCCAGCTCAGCTCGTAGCCTTGATATAGGACGATCAGAGGATCGGCACGTTGATGCTGAGAGACTTCTAGGAGCTGGCGCCCGATCGTGCTACACTTGGAGCGTTCGCGGGCGGAGCCCTCAAGGCAGGCGGCAATCCGTACGGGCGGATGATTTCCAGCGCCAGGAGGGCCCGGCACGAGAGCCGTGGAGGTCTGCCACGGGCCGTCACTCTGCACGTGGTTGCGACGGATGAAGACCGCACAACTCCGGTTTCTGCTACGGATGCAGTCGGCGGTTTGGAACTGGAGGACGCGGCGTTGTTTTCTTGTTTGCCGCGAGCACCGGAGGAGAAGGGTTCAGAGGCGGCCGAACGATCTGACAACAACGAAAGCGAGGTGAGAGATGAAGACCACGGTTGTGACAATCAGCATGGCCATGGGGCTGTCGCTGGCGGCGGCTACCAGGTTGCACGCCCAGCCGTGCAACTTCACCGGGCCGTACGAGATGCAGCACTGGAGCAGCTCGGGGATCGACCTGGGTACGACGACGATCACGCCGGATTCGGGTCCGACGGAGTCCGCAAGCTTCGCTTACGACGTCTCTCCTCTGTTTGGCCCGGTCAGCTTTCGGACCGCTACGTTCAGCGCGAGGGCGGCCGCCACTGGCACCATCAACTTCGACTGGGACTACACCTGGGTCCACACCGGGTCTTCGTCCACCGCGCAGCTCTCGGTGTTTGCCGATATCCCATGGGGGGGCAGGACGACGATTCTCCTGGCGGATGAAACGGGGCCCGCCGGCGGATCTGCCACGATCGACGTGGAAGAGGGCTCCGCGTTCGGCTTCATCGTCGGTGGTTCGAGTTCCGACTTCTTCGGCCCGATCCAAGGCACGGCAACCATCACCCACCTATACAACGCCGGTGACGACTGCAACGGCAACGCGGTGCCGGACAACTGCGACATTGCCGCCGGCACCAGCGACGATCTCAACGGTAATGGCGATCCGGACGAATGTGAAACGGTCCACAATATTACGCAGGGCACGACTCATTCCAGAATCCAGAGGGCCATCGAAACGGCAGTTGGCGCCGACGTCATCGAGGTCGGCCCGAGGGATTACGTCGAGCGGATCAACCTGTTGGGCAAGGCGATCACGCTGCGCAGCACCGGCGGGCCGGACGTCACCATCATCGACGGCGACGCCGGCGGCAGCGTCATCACATGCAGCAACAGTGAAGGACCGGGCACGGTGATCGAGGGCTTCACCGTCACGAACGGAACGGGAACCGAGGTTGCGTGGGACACCCGTGGCGGTGGGATGTTCAACTTCGGCAGCAGTCCGACGGTGACCAACTGTATTTTCCGCGGAAACTCGGCCATTCTCGGCGGCGGGATGTACAACGAACAGGGCACTCCGACGGTGACGAACTGTACCTTCCGAGGGAACTCAGCAGCCAAGCCGGGACAAGGGGGCACCGGCGGCGGGATGTACAACGGCGTGCTTGGCAGCCCGACGGTGACCAACTGCGTCTTCAGCGGCAACTCGGCCAACAACCGCGGTGGCGGGATGCACACCGTGTACGCGAGCTACCCCGTACTGATCAACTGCACGTTCAGCGGCAACTCGGCAGGCCGTTGGGGCGGCGCGGTGGCCAGCGACGGCAGCCCGACGCTGACCAACTGCATTCTCTGGGGCAACACGGCGCCATTCGGCGGCCGTCAGGTCTACGGGTCGGCCACGATAGACTACAGTGACTTCCAGGGCGGTTGGCCGGGCACGGGCAACATAGATAGCGACCCAAGTTTCGTGCGTAATCCTTCGGACGGCGGTGACGGATGGGGTGACGATCCCAATACGCCCGACGTCGATGAGTCGGCCAACAACGACTACGGCGACCTGCACCTGCAGGTTGGCTCGCCTTGCATCAACGCGGGCGACAACTACGCATTGCCGGACCACGTCACCACCGACATCGACGGCGAAGCGCGGATTCAGCAGTGCAGAGTCGACATGGGCGCTGACGAAACGCCTCACTCGGGTGCCCTCATCGACTGCGACACCAACGGTATCCCGGACGAATGCGACATCGCTGCGGGCACCCTTCAAGACTGCAACAGGAACGGGATTCCCGACACATGCGACCTCGCCGCGGGAACAAGTGACGACTGCAACGTCAGCGCTGTCCCTGACGAGTGCGAGTCAGGCGGACTCTACGACTGTAACGCGAACGGCACCTCGGATTGGTGCGACGTCCAGTCCGGCACGAGTCAAGACTTGAACACGAACGGCGTTCCGGACGAGTGCGATTCGATCCACAATCTGACGCAGAACATCTACCACCTGACGATCCAGGGGGCGATCGTCTCGGCGGTGGGCGGCGACGTGATCGAGCTCGAGCCGGGGAGGTACGTCGAGCGCATCGACCTGCTGGGCAAGGCGATCACGCTGCGCAGCACCGGCGGGCCGGATACCACGATCATCGACGGCGCTGCCGGCGGCAGCGTGATCACGTGCAACAGCGGCGAAGGGCCGGGCACGGTGATCGAGGGCTTCACCGTCACGAACGGAAGTGCGCATAATGGCGGCGGGATATACATCTACTACAGCAGTCCCACACTAAGGAACTGCGCGTTTACCAGAAACTACTCCGCTCAAGCTGGTGGCGGGGTATTTAACGGCGGCGGCTCTCCGACGCTGACGCATTGCACGTTCAGGGGCAACCAGCAGGCTGGAATGGCCAACACAGAAGGCAGTCCGATCCTGATCAACTGTGCGTTCTTCGAACTCGGCGACGCGCTAAGGAATTCCTCGTCGTTTCCGCGGCTGATCAACTGCACCCTATGCGCCGGGGGTTACGCACTGCGAAACTCCAGGGCCTACCCGACGCTGACCAATTGCATCGTCTGGCGCGGCGCGCCCCCTGTCTTCTACGATCACCAAAGCACGACTCGCGCGAGCTTCAGTTGCGTTACGGGCGGTTGGCCCGGCCCCGGCAACATTGACGCCGACCCGCTCTTCGTTAATGCGGACGACGACGTGCGTCTGAAGGCCGGTTCACCGTGCATCGACGCTGGAGTCAGCATGGGATTGGCCGAGGATCTCGACGGCCATCAGCGGATCGTGGACGACCCCTACACGGTCGACACCGGCGTGGGCTTCCCCGCGGTGATCGATATGGGCGCGTACGAATATGGCTCTGCGCCGCAACGCCCGGGCGACCTCGACGGCGACGGCGACATTGACCTGGACGACTTCGCGATTCTTCAGGCGGGGTTCGGCGGTATTCCGTAATGGCTCGTCGCGGAGTGGGAGCGGGCGTTGGGTGGCTTCAGCGATTGTGCCGCAACCGACGACAAACTTCGACAAATCTGTGAGATCCTGCCAGGCTCGGGCGGGTAAGATATGCTTGGCGGTCGTCTACCGCGCGAGGAGAGACCCGCCGCGATACGGCGCAATATGGCGCGGTCGAAGTCTCGTGGCGGCTCGGTTCAGGAGAGAGCATATGCGTGCGATTCCCGCTGCCTTGTCCTTCCTCGTGTTTTCAGCCGCATCCTGCCCGGCCGGAGCATCAGATCCCGACCCGCTGCGTTTCTGGGCGCCGGCGGATCCGCCGCGCTCGCACAACTGGGTGGCCTGCACAATCAACCCGGACGAGTCGACGTTCGAAGGGATGCAGCAGATCCGCTTCACGAACAACACCGATCGGCCTATCCGCCGCCTCATTCTCTCATGGGACGTCGTTGACGGTACCGACCGGTCGCGCGAACTCGAAATCACTCAAGAAGGTCGCCCCGTTCGCGTGATCGACGACGCGGGACCGGTCGTGTTTGACCTTCCCCACCCGATAAGTCCGTCGGCTCGCTGCGATCTGAACGTCCGATTCAAGGTCGACGGCTGGCCTAGGTTTCGCGACGGCGCCGACGAGATCATCGCCTCGCGTTTCCTGCCACGCCTGGACTGGGGATTCCCCGTACATGAGGACTATGACGTACAGATGATCGTTCCGCCGGACTACGAGGTCGCGCTCAGCGCCGCCAAGGACGCGGAGACCGGAGGATACCAAGCCCGCAACGTTCGTGCGTTCGGGATATACCTCGGTAAAGCCCACCGCACGATGGAGGCGCGCTCCGGTGACATCGTCGTTCGCGTGGTCTTTCGAGAAGCAGCCCTGAGGTGCGCCAAGCTCCTGCTCGAAACCGCGGTCGACGCCATTAAGTTCTACCGCGACCGTTTCGGGTTCTACCCTCAGGAGTTTCTGAACATCGTTCCGGGGATGGACTCACCCGCCGGCGGCTATCCCGTGGCTTCGGGAATTGTCGTCATCCATGGTCAGCAGCAAATGGCGAAGCGTGACGCACTCCACTGGAAGTGGATCACGGCCCACGAGATCGGCCATCAGTATTGGGGCGAGCACGTCCTCGAAAAGGACGATCCGAGCTGGGTATGGATCGGCATGGGCGTGTACGCCGATCTCCTCTACACCCGCGCCCGCGGTCTTGCGCCCGACAAGCATCACGGCATGATGAAGCGCTACATCGACGGCGTCCGCGAAGGCCACGACACGACGTTGGCCATCACATCCGAGCAGCACGCGAGAGTGTCGTTCGATTGGAACAATGTGGTCAAGCACGGCAAGGGATACAGCGTCATCAGTGCGCTCGCGTTTTACCTGGGCGAGAAGACATTCGATCGCATTCTGCGGAAAGGCCTGAAGGACTACGCCGGTCGAAGATTCGGGGCTGACGAACTACAGAGACTCAGCGAGCAGGCGTCCGGCGAAGACCTTGCCTGGTTCTTCGACCAGTGGGTGCGGACAGATCGCTACCTCGCCTACGAGATCACCTCGCAAGAAACGAAAAAACCGGGCAATGCTTTCGTTACGACCGTCGCAGTGAGGCGAGTTGGAGACCTGGTCATGCCGGTCCCCGTCGTCGCGCTCTTCGAGGATGGATCTCAGCAGCGGAAACGTACCGACCGGTTGTTCGAACACAACGTCCTGACATTCGAGAGTAAGAGCCCCGTAAGAGAGATCGCCATCGACCCGGACCACGAACTGGCCATGGTCCTTCCGCCGCCGCCCGGAAAGATCGCGCAGCAGATCATCCGGAGCATCCGCGATCTTTCGTACACCGGCGAAGGCGATGATGCCGTAAAGCTGTTCGAGAAGGCTGAGCAAGCCAAGCTCCAGGACACCGGAACGTGGGTCAAGCTCGGGATGTGCCTCTATGACGGGGAACACTATCCACCCGCGCTGGTCGCCTTTGAACGTGCGGGAAAGTTCGCGGAAGAAGGCCGCATCTGGGGCTTCGTCTCTTTGGTCTGGCAGGGGCAGATTCTCGATCTACTGGACCGCCGCGAAGAAGCGCTCGGGCGATACCGCCGTGCTGTCGAGAAAGACACCGGTGCGACGATGCGCCACGATCAGTACCGCATGCAGATCAACCGTGCCTGGATCGAGCAGCGATTGGAGACGCCATTCCGTCGCAAATAGGTCGATGCGGCTGCCGCGAACGAATTGGGTCGAGCGTTGAGGCCGCCCCGAATATTCGCTTTGCGCGAGGGAATATCCCTGTGGCCCCGCGTTCTGCGCAGGCTGTATGTTCGCACGGTGGATCAGGAACAGGGCAAACGCCCGCTCTATGAGGTCAATCATGTTCGCTCGAAACAAGAAAACGCATCGGCTTGTGGCACTTCTCGCCCTCTCCACTGTGACGCTTGCACCGGCCATCTCGCTCGCTTGGGAATCCGCCCCGGCCGCACTCGACTTCTCCGAGCGCCTTGTCGCCGGCGGCCCTCACGACTTCATGACCGTTCACCATCTAAAGATGCGCGGCACCCAGCGCGCCATCGGCAGGAAGCTCGCCGAGATCGCGCAGTCACGCCACAGCCTGCGCCCGGCGACCATTGATGCCGACCTGGCCCTACGGCGCAGGGACTTCTACCAGGCGAACTACCCTCTGCACCTGCAGCGGGCGATGGGCGTTGCCGACCACTTCGAGATGAAGCTTGGCGACAGCGGCGACGTCACCGTCCTGCCCTACAACGTGCCGGCGGCGCCGGGTTGTTCCGTTGTGTATTACCCACCATCCCACGTCGCCGGCGGGCACGCCATGCTGAGTCGTAACTACGACTTCACGACCGGAACCTGGCAAGACCTCCTCGGCGACACGGTTCAAGATACGGGAAGAAAGACAACCGAAGATCCCTACGTGATCGAGGTCTATCCGGACAACGGCTTCGCCTCGCTCTATCTCTGCGTGTACGAACTGCTCGGCGGCTGCTTCGACGGGGTCAACGAACACGGGCTCACCGTGGCGTTGCTCGCCAACAACGACCGATCCGCCCCGACGCCGAGTATCACTTGGCAACCCGGCCTCAGCGAACTCGAGATCGCCCGCTACGTCTTGGATACCTGTCGCACCGCCGATGAAGCCCGCGAAGCCCTCGCTGCGATCGACTTCTACTACATGCTCGTACCCTGCCACTACATCATCGGCGATCGCGACGGACACTCCTTCGTATGGGAATACCCCGTCAACCGACGGCGCCGCTACGTCACGGAGGGCGACGGCGGTCCCCAGTGGGTGACCAATCACCCCATCCATCGCCGTGCCTATCCCACCGTCGAATCGATCCCAAAGGAATTGACGAGCAGCACGTTTGCACGCTTCCGCCGATTGAACGATGAGATCAACAAAGCCCCGACCAAGCGAACGCTGGAGGACATCAAGAACGCCAACCACTGCGTCCGCGCGACCGGCGGCGCCGCCGCCGTTCCCGGACGAACACTCTGGCATGCGCTCTACGACTGTACCGAAAACTCACTCGCCATCGACTTCTATCTCGGCGAGGGAGATCCCCCAGGCCAAGAGAAACGCTCCGGCTACATTCAATTCAAACTGGAGCACTGATCGGACACGTGAGGAGGACATCCCCGTGCGCCGCCGCGGCAGAGGCGGCTACTGGGGCAGTAGGCCATGGAACACGGCGAAGTCGTTCAGATCGGCGTCGCCATCGCCGTCGTAGTCCGCGCACTCGCAGCCGGGCGCCACGGGGCTGTTTCCGGCGCCGGTGAAACAGGTGAGAAGGCTCGCGACGTCGACCAGATCGAGCGTCGCACTGACGTCGAAATCCCCGAACGAATCGCAGACGCAGATGTTGGGGCAGTTCGCACGCGCAATGTTGGCGCAAATGTTGTCCCACTCGCCGTCGCAGCAGTACGAATCGCGCCCGCAGACAAGGTCGCAGCAGAACTCCCGCTCGCAACCACCGTCAGGCGCGTGATCCGTGCAACAGTCGCCCGTTTGCGGACACGTAAAGGGTGTGTCGCAAACATCGCAGACTGCTGCCGCGATGCCGGCACACTCCTGTGTCCAGAGTCCTTCGCAGCAAAAGGGTGTGTGGCTGCACACCTGTTCACAGCAGAGCGGGTCCCCACATCCGACGCCCGGATGACTCTCGCAGCAAGGACCCGCCGAAGGGCACACGTCCCCAGCGGCCGATTCGACTTGCGCGTGAGGGTCGACGGCAACATCGTTGGTGTTCACAGGCACGGCGTCTCGGCTAGGCTCCGCGCCCGCGGTGCATGCGATCATCGAGAAAAGCGACAGCGGTATAAAGGCAGCTTGCATCATCTCTCCCCTCCAGTGTTGAGCGTGGCATCGTCATTGTATGAAGTGCGACGCTTCGATACAAGCCTGTTCTTGCGCCGGCGAAAACGCCGCAACGCTATAGTCTTAATGTGGTTCAACGGCATCGACGCACCAGCACGGCCCCAGCAGACAGTACGGTCGCGCCGAGTACGACAAGCCCGATCGAAGACATCGCAGGCACGGGCGGGTCAACGACCGGCAGACCTGAGACCGCAACCCGATCGATGAAGTGCGTACGCCACGATTCCCATATGACACTGCATCCAGCGGCTACCCAGAGCGGCCCACCCGGGTGGGACACGGCCAAGGAATGAGTGTAAGGCGTCCAACCCATGACGCCGGTCTCGCCGAGAATCGCGAAGTCCGACTCGACCTCAGGTCGTATGCTGCCGATGTAGCCGACCACAGGCCAGTTGTTAATGTCGGAATTGACGCTGTCCCAGAAGTCGAAGCTGACCTCGACGTTGTACTCGCCCGCGGGCACATCAAAACTGCGAACGATCCACACCGTCCCGTCGTCGTTCGTTCCATCGATCGTGAAGTCTAAAGACCAGCTGCCGTCGCTGGCCTGAGCCTGGCTTCGCGTGACCGTGTAGATGAACTCAGGGGGCGGCTCCGGAGGAATCGGATTAATATGCGAATCGACCTCCCACGCGCCGAACCCGTTCTCGAAGCTCTCGACAACTTGTGCGTGTGCCGTGCCGGCCAAAGACAGGGCCGCTACCACCAACCCTGTCGCGCAACGTAATGAATGCATATCACTCCTCCGCACCGAAACCGTTCGGCACCCCAGTGCACTGCTCCGAGGAGTCCCCCTCAGGGCACTTGGGAAACCATGACTTACAGTATACCGAGACAGGCTGGTGAAAGTCGAGAGAAATGTAGCAGCCTGTTGAAGCAGTCGCTTTCGGTTGCCCAGGTGTAGCGCCACCACTTGTGGGTGGCGTCTTACTGTGGTTTTCGTCGCCCACAAGGGGCGACGCTACATTTTTCAACGGCCTGCTAGGCGGGCGGTCACCTCATCCGCTGCACAGACGTTAACCATTTGAAGCGAGACTGTGGGTTCAGCCTCGGGGTGGGCAGTGGCGCATACCGGCGCGGTGAATCTGAGATGTCGACCCACTTATGACCCGCTGGCCGGCTTCAAACTGCTGACCGTGACGATCCAGCGCTTCGAAATCTCGACGCCCTTTCGCACCTCGAGCGTCCCCTTCACGACGACCGTCTTTCCGTCCAGCTTATCAGCAGATGCGCGAAAGCTGTCAGACTTGCCGAGGTCGAGCTCCCACGTGATCCCCTTGGCCGTGATCGTGGTCCCCGTCGTCTCTCCACCAATCGCCATGAGGCCGTGCGCGAGAGTCCCCTTAACTTCGACCTTGATGTACTGACCAGGTTTTTCGGTTCTCGTTTGGCCACGAACCGCCGCAACGACCAACGCAAGTGCTACGCCGCAAAACAAGTACGATTTGAACGTCATGTCAACAGCCTCCGTTCTAGACGTTTTCGATGATCGTGTATCGCCGTCTCAACGCAGCCACTCGCAAGTCTACGAGCCTGCGAGGCCACGGGTCAATCGGTATTGCCCGGCGCGCAACCCTCGTCTTGTCCGCTCCGAAGAGATGAAGGCTCAACGTTGGACCGCTCCGATGAACCAAGGTTAGACCCCAAATTGCGCGCCGGATCGTGATGACGTTCCTGTCTTCATGAACACCGCCGACGAGCCACCGACCATTGTCAACCTGGCCGGGCAAAACGCAAGAGGACCCAGGGACGCCCGATGCGGGTCACACGGACGCCCCTGAGCCTATGGGGGTTGAGCCCTCACGGGCTCATCAAATCGGTTTTGCGTTCATAAACGCACCCTACTCCACCGCTACGGTCGTTGTCTTGACCTCATGACGCTGGATGGTCCCGTCGTCGAGCAACTCCATCGTATCCAGGTCGTCGGCCCCGATCTCCAGGATCCCGCCTCCTTTGCTGCCAAACGCCTCGATCATCAGCGTCCCCGAGTCCGTAACGAGCTGGGCGCCGCGAGGCCACACGTTCCAGCGAACGGTGTAACGTCCAGGCCCCATCCTGCGCCCGAAAGAAGTCGTCATCGGCTGTACCGCACCGGCCTTACCGAATTGAGCGCGGCGAAGTGACCTCGTGTAGATCGTGCTGGCCGAGGACGACGTGGTCAGACCCGTGGTGACCGTGACACTGCCCGACGGCTTCACCTGCCTGGCCGTCGTCTGCGCCGTGATGTGTACGAACATCGTGGTCGGAAGCGTGAACGTCACGGACGTCAACGTCTGCGGCTTGCCGGTGAGCGTCTTTCTGTTGAAATCGTTGTAGGCTTCGATGGTGCGCCAGGTTTTCGTGGCCGTCTCGAGGAAGCCGATATCCAACGTCCCACCCGTCACACACTTGCCCGAAAGCGCCGAGATTCGACGGGCATTATTGAGAAGCATCGACTTCACCGACCTCCACGAGCTGCGACCGTGTTGAACGTGCCCCCAGATCAACGCCGCCGCGCCCGAAACATGCGGCGTCGCCATCGACGTCCCGCTCTTCGAACCATACTTGTTGGAAGGAAGCGTGCTATACACTGAACTTCCCGGAGCAGCCAAATCGACCGACTTCTTTCCGAGGTTGCTGTGGGTGGACAGTTTGTTTGTCTTCGTGATGGAAGCCACGGCAATAACGTTTGCCTGAGGATAGGACGACGGATAGTGGGGGCTCGCGTCATTGTCTCTGCCGTAGCCGTTACCGGCAGCCGCCACAAACAGAATCCCCGCCTTCTCTGCACGGCTGATCTCGTCAGACAACGCTTTGGAGTGTCCGCCACCGCCCCAACTGTTGCTCATCACCCGCGCGCCGTTCTTACGTGCGTATTGAACGCACTTGATGGCATTGCTCGTGTTGCCGCCCCCACTCGCGGACAGGAACTTGAGGGCCATGATCTTCACCCGCCAGTTGACGCCCACGACCCCGATGCCGTTGTTTCCAACAGCCCCAACGGTCCCGGCGCAGTGGGTGCCGTGACTGTGATCGTCCATCGGGTCACCATCGTTGTTGACGAAGTCGTATCCGTGAATGTCGTCAGGAAACCCGTTGCCGTCGTTGTCCTTCCCGTCTTTCACCTCGCCGCGGTTCCTCCACATATTCCCCTTGAGGTCCGGGTGATTGTAGTCCACCCCTGTGTCGATCACCGCGACCACGATCGGAGAGCCGGTGACGGTGTTCCACGCGCGAGGCGCATGAATGTTCGTCATGCCCCAGAGACTGCCGTACTTCGGATCGTTGGAGGACCTGGTCGGTGCGATCCCGGAGTCGGCTTCCGGATCAGCTTCTTCCTCCTCCACATCTTCCGCCGGAGGGATGACGCGAACGAGATAGTCCGGCTCCACATAGGCGACACGCGGATCGTTCTCCAACGCCGCGATTGTCGCAGCCGACAGACCGTCTCCGGATCGAACCACCACGAACGATCCCTCTTCATTCTCCGAGACCAACTCGAGCCCCGCCGTGCCCAGCGATGCCTTCTCCAACGCCTGACCCGGCTGGTACATCACGATGAATTGATCCGTCGACTCGATGTCCTCAGGGACGACATCATCCTGCTCCAGAATCCCCGAAAACCTGGCGACCTGCTCCATCGCAGCCGCCGCACTCGCGGCCGTCATCTCGACCACAGCCTGTCCCGCCTTCGTCACTCCGATCAAGGTCCCACCGACCTGCTTCGCCGCTGCCAACGCCGGAGCGAGCTTCTGCGTCTGCTCCGCGCGAACCACAAGCCGGACCCTGTCCGCATCTGCTTGGGCTTGAACCGACTGGCATCCAGCCACCACGATCACCGCGAACAAACAGAACGATTCCCTCATGCACATAATGATTCTCCAACCGCCAGCCTTTGTCCTACCGAGCTTCTGACTGACGCAATTCCGTTGAGTTGTTTGTCTTCGACGCCGGCGTGTCTCGCCGCGTCCACGATCAGGTGCTTCGCCTCTCTTGTTTCATCGAGTATCGTTAGCGTCTCAAGCTCTCCCTCCTTTCAGAAAGAACCGTTCGGGCGTGTCCGTTCTCCGCAAGCCCGGTTCAAGATGTCGCGTTGTGTCTTGTGTGCAACGAAAAGCCGCGCGTGACACCACCCGCTGCCGTGCGCCTTGGTTAGCGCTGGTGATCCTTCGCTCTGCGCGCACCGCGAGCGCAAACGAAGCCGCTCAATCGCATCATGTTTCATCTTCGATCGGAGAACATCCGGCTGACCCGCTCGCCGACATTCTCAAACCGCTCGGCGTCAGTTGATGGGTACGCGTGCCGGCGGTCGATCCGTAAAAGACTCACCACCTAAACCCGCAAAGAGTGCGGCGTTGTCACGAAACAAAATGAAAGGAACTGTTCTTGTGGCAAAGTACCGCTTCACCCAGACCCATTGGATCTGCGCGGCATTCTACAGTTGGCGAATGTGGAGAATACAAACTCGCCGCGAAACCACTTTTGGAAGGTCTGTCACAATAGGTAATTATAGCGCAACCAGTCCAAGCGTATCGGAAGACTGGCAGGATTCTCCGGGCGAAATGGAACCCCGAACGCTAGAGCCTATCCCAGTACCCCTGAGCCGCGGGCTTCAGCCCGCGCGAACTCGCAAAACGCCTGGGAGTCTTATGTGCCATCTGCTCGCACTCCGGCAAGAACAGGGTTTTGGGATACCCTCTACAATCGGATAGAGCTTGCTCTAGATCGCGACGGAGTCACCGGTGGCATCGCCTCGAGGGCATGGTTCGATACGCAGACTGCATCGATCGCGACGCGAGAGAGCGAGCGTCCGCTGACCTTGGATGATTCTTGCGATCACCCCGAGTCCGCGCCCTGACATCGCCCCCGCGCAGCATTATCATATGGACATGATTCACTGGCCACAGACGATGAGCGATTCGATGTCTGTCCGCCGCGCCTGCACAACGCCGCGATTCGCGCGGTGTCTATACTGCCTGGGTATCGCCGCGACGGCCGCGTTCGCCTTCGCGATACCGCCCGACGCACCCGAAGGCGTCGCGCAGATCCGCGCGGACGCTCGGAACCTGCGCGAGATCGTCACGGCGCAAATCGCCAAAGAATTCCTCGACGCCACAACGCGCCTTGAGAACATCGCACCACGCAAGCTGTACCGTGATCTTGAGAAACGCCGTTACTACTCGCAGCGCCGTTACGATACGCTCGCTCCGACCGAGCGCGCGGGACTTGATCCCGTCGCAGTCGATGAAACCTACTACTACACGACCAAGTACGGAGCGCCACTGGCCTACGTCCGCACACTGGAACTCTACGCCCGCCATGCCAGGGGGACACTCGCCGGCCGCCGCGTTCTCGATTTCGGTTACGGCACCATAGGCCAGCTTCGCCTGATGGCGCTTTGCGGCGCGAGCGCCGTGGGCATCGAGGTCGACCCCATGCTGCGCGAGCTCTACAGCGAACCTACCGATCAAGGCCCCGTAGACAACCACGGCGCCCCCAAAGGATCGATCAAGCTCATCCACGGCCGATTCCCCAACATCGCAAAAGCCGTCGGCCACGGATACGATCTGGTCACCGCTAAGAACACACTCAAGAACGGCTTCTTCAATCCCGAGCGCCCCGTCCCCAAGAACCGCCTCATGGACCTCGGCGTCGACCGCGAGACCTTCGTAAGGACCATCCACACCGCGCTGAAACCCGGCGGCCTCTTCATCATCTACAACATCTGTCCAGCCCCCAGCAAACCCGACGAGCCCTACAAACACTGGGCCGACGGCCGATGCCCATTCCCCCGGTCCATGCTGGAGTCTGCCGGATTCACCGTCCTCGACTACAACACCAACGACAATCTCCAAACCCGCCGCCTCGCCAAGACCCTCGGATGGGACCAGGGCGAGTACGCCATGGACCTTGAAAACGACCTCTTCGGATCCTGCACCGTCGTTCGCAGGAAAGAGTGATCAGATCGACCGCCACAGGAGCCTCGCAACGATGGCACCCGCTCGCGCGAAAAGCGGTCGACCAACACCGTTCTCTCGCCTTATCGGGCTCCGCGCGAGGAACTCAGGAAGAATCAAAGCGATACCGTAGGAACTGGCGATCCAATCTGCTACAATCCCGGTCGGGCAATCGGGACAACAGATTGGCCGAGCAGGGTATCGAGTTCGCCGCTCGCCACGAAACAACGAACGGTGTATCGAGAACCGATTCCAGATCGGAAGGGGGCAGCCGGCATGCAAGTCGACAGGTTTGGCCGTCGAGTGTCACAAGCGTCAGTACGCGGATGTCTCTCGCTTCTTGCGACGCTTTTCGTCATGTCCTCGGCGGCGGCAGATGAACGCCAACCGGCCGTGATCAAGATGCCGCGCGACACGCCACAGGCAACGTCGGGTCAAGACTACGCCGGCGTCTTCGAGGTTCACATTTTCGAGGAAGGCGCTCTGGCCGACTTCAAGTTGGAAGGTAAGGGGTGGACCGTCCTCTCGTTCGACCCACCAACGGAGAAGGGGTTCACCCAGGTGGGAAAACTCCGAATCCCTTTCCAGGCCGTGCCGCATGATGCGGATCAGCCGATCCGCCTCTCGTTCACGTACGACGGACAGCGAGTGTCCAAACCATACGAGCTCGGCCCCAAGTACTTCGGCCGCTTCGACAAGTCCCGCGCCGTGCACAGCGCCGGGGTCCGCGTCGAGGAAGAACTCACCCTGTCGAGCCCTCAGGATGCCGATCAGGCACAGGCGTCGCCGAGCGGTGGCGCCGTTCCGCTTCAGTTCTCCGGGCGGTTCGTCTACACGCGACCGGACGGCGAGGTGGTCGGCGCTGACCACATATGGTTCGAGGTCATGGACGATGATGGGCTCGCCAGTGACCCGCTGGTCGACGAGACCATCTGGTCCTTCCACACCGATGCGAACGGCAACTTCAACTCCCCGATCATCTGGTGGGACGACTGCGATGTGGTCGGTTGCGACGAGCCCGACATCTATATCCGATTCGAGTGTGATACGTCGGTCGGCCAGGTCCAGGATCCCGGCGTCATGGAGGAAGACTGGTTCTGGTGGACGATGAACAACATCCGCGAGGACTTCACCGGCGAGTCGATCAACTTCGGAACCATGTCGCCGCCGGCAGACGAGATGCCCGCCGTACACATCTGGAATGCGCTGGTCCGAGGCCATCGGTACATCGGAAACATCACCGGCATCAACGTCGACCACGTGGATATCCAGTGGCCGGAAACCGGCGTCTCTTCTCGTTTCAGCCCGGATTTTGACGAGATCTATATGGTCGCCGATCAGCAATGGTCCGAGGCAACCGTCATGCACGAGTACGGGCATCACTTCATTTATAACCACTCGACCTACACGCCGTCCGACTACTGCAACGACGACCATGGCGACACGCCGTTCTGCGATTACGCCAGCGGCGTACCCGGTTGTTATGCCTCAGACGTTGAGAAGTGTACGCACTGCGGTTGGTGCCGGGAGACCGACCACGACGCCTGGAACGAAGGCTGGCCCAACTGGCTGGGCGACGTGGTGACGCGTTCCTATGAACAGGATTACGAGTTCGAGGATTGTACGCCTTACACCGCTTATGGTCCTGATTCTCTCGAAGGCATCGGCACCTGCTGCCAGGACAGCATGGAACACGATCCGTTCCTCACAGAGGGATTCCCCGGCTCGCTGTTGCGCGACATCGAGGACGAGATGGACGACAAGCACGATCCCGACGATAACGACAATCATCGTGGGGATCTGACCACCGACTGCCTGGCCCTGGGGCCGGACGAAATCTTTACCATCGTTACCCAGGATCAGCCGACGACGCCCGCTCAGTTCCTCAGCAGTTTCCGAGCTCGTTATCCTCAGCACACGCCCGGCCTCTGGCAGACAGCGCGCAACGTCCATCCATCTTACGTCTCCGGATTCCCTGCCGATACGGACCCACCCGGGCTCGTCACCGGGTTTAGCTCGCCGACGCACCCGAGCGGAGTAGGGGGGGCATTGCCCTGTATCAGTGTCGCATTCGACCAGCCCGCGGACGACGTCACCGGAGCCAAGGGCTTCAGCGCCGACTTCACCACCAATCCCGGCGGAAACGTACCCATAGAAGACGTCAACTACCCCGGCCCCTGCGTAACCCAGGTCACGAGCGGCCCGAAAGGTTTCGGGAATTACTACGTCAGCATTCGAGCGGTCGATTACGATGATCACTGGGGACCGGTGGAGACGTTCGGCCCGCTCGTCGTCAATGGCGACTGCAACTCCAACGGCATCATCGATCTCTGCGATATCGAGTGCGACGCCAGGGCCCACGCACAGGCCGTAGGGCTGCAGTGCACAGTCTACGAGAGTTTTTGTGACGTGACCGGGTGCGGACTGAGCGAGGACTGCAATCTCAACGCCGTCCCCGACGACTGCGACCTCGCCAGCGGGACCAGCAAGGACTGCGATCGCAACGGCGTACCCGATGAGTGTGACGGCAAGGCCGGAATCCTGATCAACTGGGCCGACGGAGATGGTTCATGGCATGTCCCTGCCAACTGGTACAAGGAAAGTGAGTGTCCTGATCCGCCACAACCACCCGTCTGCGATTACACGTTCCCGGTGAACTGCTCGGCCCTGCCGGTGACCCCCGACAACGTCTGCATCGACAATGCCTTCGCCAACATCACCGTCGACTACACCAGCGGTGTCACCGACATCGATGTCCTCGCCTGTTACGAAAGTCTGAGCATCTCCGGCGGGGCACAGGCAACCCTAAAGGTCAACGAACCGTCCTGGGTCGACGGAGACCTCGACCTCACCGGCAACAACAGCATCCTGGAGGTAGTCGACAGCCTCGACATCGGCGGACTCTTTACATGGACCGGAAGTAACGTCACCAGCAGTGCCAGGCTGAAAGGCGCGGGCATCACCTATGCGAGCGGTGGCGTGCACATTAGCGAAATCGTTCACCTGGATCAGCATCACCTCATTCTCGATGGCAACAGCACGTCGGTCTCCACCACCGGACGCGTGGACTTCATCAGCCCTTCCATCTTCGAAATCTGGCCCGGTTCTACCTATGAGCACCAGGGAAGTACCGGTCTTTTCAGGGGCTGGTTCGACGACATGTTTGTAAACGGCGGTACGCTCATCAAGTCAGTCGACACTGGGGCCAGCTCAATCTACATGTTCACCAGCAATGCGGGGTTGATCCACGTAAAGACCGGAACGCTGAAGTTCTATCTGGGCGGAAGCCACACCGGCGATTTCCTCGCCGAACCAGGGGCAGTGCTAGATTTCGCCGGCGCCAGACACGAGTTTCTTTCCAGCTCCAGCATCGTCGCAGAAACGGTCGAGTTCACTCCAGGAGTCAGCGGAAACAACACCATCCGTGGAACGTACAACGTCTCCGGCAGCTCGCGCTTCATCGGGGGAAACAGAACGGACTTCACGCACAACGCAAACGTGGTCAATTACGGTCCCGACCTGATACTAAATCCGGCCGACGTTCGTCTCGATGCCGTCTTCGGGGATCCGATCAACTTCAACAGCATTGCCGTGAGGGGAGTCCTATACGTAAACAGCGGAGATCCGATCAACGTGACGACATTGACGACCGGCGGGACGATCAGGGGGCCGAGCGAGATCACGGTGAGTGGACTGCTGACCTGGAACGGCGGCGGACACTTTCGTGGCCCAGGCGTCGTCAATGCGGACGGCCCCATGGTCGTAGGATCTGGCGGTAGCGAGAAGACGCTCTATAAACGTGTCTTCAATAATGCGAGCACCGCAACGCTTCTGGGCGGGTTCACCTTGGGGACCGAAGTGGTGTTCAACAATCTCGACACCGGCGTGATAGACATCCAGTTCGATGGCGGCGCGATCTCAGGCATCTACCAGACCCTCGACAACGCCGGTGCCATTGTCAAATCCGCCGGCACCGGTACCAGCACAATCTCCGCCCCCACCACCAACACCGGAACGGTCGAGGTCCAAACAGGCGTGCTCGAATTCTACACCCACTACAACGGCCACTACATTCAGACCGCCGGGCAGACCCTGCTCAACGGCGGCGACATCAACATGTTCGGACGCGAACCGCTTGAGATCAGCGGCGGCCTGCTCGCCGGAACGGGCATCATCACCGGAAACGTCTTGAACGCCGCCGGAACCGCCACACCCGGTTTATCCGCAGGGCAGATCAACATCGTGGGCAACTACACGCAGCATGCCGCCGCAACGTACAAGGTCGAACTCGGCGGCGCAGCCGCGGGACAGTTCGACCTGCTTACCTGTACCGGCCACGCGTCTCTCGCGGGCGATCTGGAAGTCACGCTGATCAACAACTTCGTTCCCGCAGAGTGCGACGCCTTCCCCGTCCTGACCGCCGGTTCCATCAGCGGCCAGTTCGAAAACGTCAACGTCACGAACCTCCCGCCGGGGATGGAGCTTCGCATGATCCCGTCGCCTACAGCCGTCACGCTTCTCGTAGCCCAGGCACCCTCTGACGGCGACTGCGACGGAGATTGCGACCGCGATGGGGCCGACGTCACGCAGTTCGCGACCTGCATGACCGGCCCAGGCGGTCCACTAGGCCTCAACTGCGAGTGCGCAGACCTCGACAACGATAGCGACGTCGACCTCAGGGATAGCGCTCATCTCCAGGCGCGCTACACGGGTCCGATCTACTGACGGCCTGGGTGCCCCACCTCGTGAGCGAAGCGCTCTGCCTGGGTGCCCCACCTCGTTAGCGAAGCGCTGAGGTGGGGGATTCGATTGCAGACGGCCGCCGGGTGGCATGGCCAAGCGAAGCGCCGCCATGTTCGCCAGGGCCGGGTGGCCGGGTGGCATGCAACGCCGTTAACCGTACCCTCCCCATACGTTCCCCCAGAACAGGTCGATCATGACATTTTCTTGCGGCGTGGGCCTGCGCCAATTGGCCGGGTGCCATGGCCAAGCGAAGCGCCGCCATGTCCGCGAGGGCTGGGTGGCCCATGTCCTTCGGACATGGGGGAGACGATGATCCTCCCTCGCCTGCCGGTAACGTCGACGAATCCAGACAATACAATGGACCCCGGAACCGCAACGAGAAGCAAAGAAACGCTGCCAGCCGGAAAGGCGTAACGGCGGCACCGCCGCGCCCACCCGCCCCTACGGCTGGGTGGCATGGCCAAGCGAAGCGCCGCCATGTTCGCGAGGGCTGGGTGGCCCATGTCCTTCGGACATGGGGGAGACGATGATCCTCTCTCGCCGGCCGATAACGTCGACGAATCCAGACAATACAATGGACTCCGGAACCGCAACGAGAAGCAAAGAAACGCGGCCAGCCGGAAAGGCGTAACGGCGGCACCGCCGCGCCCACCCGCCCCTACGGGCTCGTACACGGAATCGCATGGCACGGATCCGGATCCGACGGACTGAACGGGTACGCCAGCCCGCGAAAAGCATCGACCGTATCCACGTAGTCCACAACCGTGATCTTCTGGTCCACACACCAGCGGTGGGGCGGAACGCCCACCAGATCCGCACGCACCTTGCGCGGGGCGCACGGCAAATCACGGAACTTCTCGACGGCTGCAACTGTATCGAGCGGAACACTGACGATGCCGTTGGGAGCGGTCCACGAACAGTCGCCGCCGTCGAACTGGTCGACGAGGTCACCATACGTGCTCGTGTACAACCAGAGCGGGTCCGAGTAATTCGACGAGTCGAACGTGTCGCATCCGCACACGATCGATTGCACCCAATACTGTCCCCCCGGAACGATCCCTTCGCCAAACACGTCGATCACGCCCAGCGACCCCCAGTCCCGACAATCCGGCTGACACGACAAGCCCGCGACCGTAAAGCCCGGCGAGGGTAGATCCGCCACAGAGCCGCTCTGCTCGGTTACCCTCCGGGGCTGAGTCACCCACATCGCCTTTCCGTTCCAGATGTCGTAACTCCCGGGAAGATCCATGAACCTCAGACGAAGCGCAGTCTGCACCTCGGGATTCGTTGGCAACAACGACACATAGCGCACCTTCTCCACCGGTGCAGGCTCGGGCATGGGTGCGGCCAGGAGGTGAAGCTCGCATTCGTCCGGTATGTCGTTGGAGTTGCAGTCGTTCGACGTTCCGTTCGCGATGTCGCACGCATCAACCACACCGTTTGGCTGACAGTCCGGCTCGCAATCGTCGGGAACGCCGTTCGTATCGCAGTCGATGCTACCACCGCAACCGGAAACATCACACAGACCGCCCACGGCGCCGCAATCCAGGTCGCATTCATCGGCGACGCCGTTGACGTTGCAGTCTGAGTGCTCGACATCGAGCACGAGCGTCCCGCCCGTCAGTTGCCCGACAGACGCCCACCGATATCGTCTCACCAGGAGCATAAGGTCCGATGTGACTTGGGATGAGCTCGACCTCAACCTCGCTGTCGCCGAGAAGTACAGGCACCCGAGCGACGTGGACGGGCCGGACGAGACCGTAGAGCAGCGCAACGCGCGGCACGGGCTGGGCACCGGCGGAGTGCTGTCGGCCGCGGGATGATGACGACAGTCAGTCCATCGCCCCCAGGTCGGGTTGGGCTTTTCCCTGGCCTGGGGGCGGCTCCTTTCAGAGGACCGATGATATGAGCGAACCGCGGATGGTGGCACAACGGCCGTCGCTGCACGCACCCCGCCCGCCGATGACGGCGTCGCACGAGACGTCGGACGACGATGACCCGCCCGTCCTGCGGAGCGTGGACGCCAGCGACCCGCCGGGACGGCATCCGAAGGCGTGCGACCAGCCGAAGACCGTCGTGCGGCGGAATGGGTCGTGGTCGCGGTTTGGGTGAGGGGGGCTAATGACCGTCCCGTGTTCAGCCGACGAGAATAGGTTGATGGACCACACTGAGACGCTAGTCAAGGTCAACGCTTGGGTCGACGAGGGTGTCGCCCCTCTCGTGCGCGCGTTGAATCAATTCGACGACGCAATAACTCTCGACAGCTGCGAAGGTCACCAGGGGGAATCGGCATACGTGCATTTCTGCTCGCGCGCTGGCGTTGAGGAACTCTGCTCGCTCGTCCATCGCTTGTCTTCCTTCCTTGGACGCCGTCTACCGGCGAACGACGAGTACAGGCTCACAATAGAATGGGTGGCCGGAGGCACTGAGCCTCTGGCCACCCTTGAGGTCCATCAGGGCTTCATCCAGCCCTTAGCAGATGCAGTTGATGAGGCTGTCGCTAATGTCGCCCCCAGGATTGCGTCTGCTTGTGACACCTGACGCAAAGGACTTCACAGTTCGACAGCGAATCCGAACCGCCGAGGCTCTCGGCGTGCTTGTGATGATACTGAGCACCGTGGCGCGTAACACGCGTGGGGCAACGCCCGGTGTGTCCGTGGGATTCTCTCTCGCACTCGCATCGTCCACCGGACCGCTTGAAGGCAAGGTCCTTTGTTGATTCTGAGAAAGCCATGGTGGCCTCCTTTCATGTTGAAGAGTTCGATTCTGCGGGCAGCGGAATTCGATCCATAAAGATCAATGGCACGTGGACGACCCGTCCACTCCGCCAGCCTGATCAGGCACGCCCGCCTTGAGTGCCGCTGCAAATTGCGTTCAGGGTGTGGCCGAGCGTGTATCGCCGATGAGCGCGCACGCCTGGCCTCGTTCTTTTGGTCTTGACATGCGGGGGGCGGACGTGCTAAAAAAGGCACGCGCCCCGTACGTAAACGTCTCATCGAGACGTTCTCCTTTGCTCAAGGTATTCGCGGGTCGCATTAGGCCGAGGCGCTGCAACGTCTCGGCCACTTTTCTGCTGTCAGTCTTCAGCCGCTGCCACCTGAAGACCGTAGAACGTCGGTCGTCGCCCCGCGCCTGCGTCGACGACCTGTACGATTCCTCCTAACTCCACAAGTCGGCTGAGAATATTCGTGACCGACTTCCGATTGACGTCGCCGTTGAGCCCGCGACCGTGAAGGCGCTGCTCAACGTCCGTGGCTGTAAAACGATCGGATGACGCAAAACTGCTGACAACATCCTGAACGTGACGCGACAGGTCGGGCGTCCGTTGTCGCGATTGCCTCGCGCCGTTTCGGCGACGTGCCGTTGATTCCAGCCGAAATACAACTTCGATGGCCGCCATCTCGCCGTCAAAAGCCTTCTTTGCGGAGGCGATTGCATCATCGCGACGCTTCTTGGCCAGCGCTCGTAGCCGGTTTCGCTTCGCTTCCGTCATCGCATTTCTCCCAAAACGTCCAGGGCCGTTATCGGAACTACGTACAGAATACGCTAGGGCCATGACTTTGTCAATTGAGCCGCAACATCTGGTACGCCGTCTTTCAGGATGCCATATATATGGAAAGAACTCACAGGCGTGATGCCACGACGTCCGTACGCGAAGATGCCGCAAGTCACTGGCTTGTCGGGGCAAATACCGGCCTCAGAGGACGTCAGGCAGGTTGGTGACCAACGACGTGGTCTTAACGCCCCCCGCCGCCTGGACTTCTCGCGCCTTCGTCAACCACCCTGACACCCCTGGCGGTCAGCCTGTATCATATCCGACCATGAACCTCTCGCGCCGCCAATCGCTCGTGGCCGCCGTGGTAACCGTCATGCTTATCGCTGTGCTCTTGGCGACAGATGCCGGGCCGTATCGTTCAGAGGCGGTACAGTCACTCGCTTTTGCAGGACTAACCTGGCAACAGGTCGGACCCTGCACCTCCACCGGAGACGTTCTTCGTCCGGGCATGTCGGCCACCGAATACTCCGCTGGCGAGAGCGACGTCCGCCTTATCGAGCTTGTTGCCAGCGATGACTCGACCGTGGAGCAGATGTACTCTCGACTTCTCCGCGTTCAGGTCTACGCAAACGGCACATGGATCACCCACGGTCCGGCGCATTCGTGGCTTCAGGACGGGTCACGAAGCGAGATCGATCATGTTCGCGGGCTTCCACACGGTGCGCAGCGAGAGTGGTATGCCAACGGGCAACCGCGATTGGAAATCGAATGGGCCAACGGAATGAAGAGCGGCCGAGCGCGGGGATGGTACAGGAACGGCATACCACTGTACGACGTCGTCTACATCGACGACCACGAGGTTGAGGGAAGAGCATGGCGCGAAGACGGTACGCTTCGTCAGGACGAGTAGTCGGTTATTGTCCAATACTCTTTGGGAGGAGTCAGAACCATGTCACGTATGATGACTGTTGCGGTGGTTGTGTTGTTGTCGGCGGGTGTTGCGTGGGGGCAAGATCAGCGGGGGGCGATTGTGAGCTACTACGAGAACCTACCTGACGGAGGCACGTGGATCGCGAGTGTCCCGGACGGCGGCTTCGTCATGACAGATATTGTGACTCCCGGTGGAGCCACAGTCATCGTTCGCGAGAACGGCGTTCACAAGCTCGTCTGGACCTCGGAGCTTGGCGCCCGGTCATTGCATCTGACGTCAGGCGTTCCGCTCGCCGCAGGTTCGGTGGTCACGCTCCTGCATGGGGGAGGAGCTAGTACAATCCAAATCGCCCTCAGCGGCTACATCCCCTGTCCCGCTCCCTGCGGTCTGTCCACAATCCCCGCCGTCTCCACCATCGGCCTTGTGATCATGGTCAGCGGTCTGCTCGCGGCGGGCGGGTACGTGATGAGGCGTAGGACGGTGGCGTGATGGACCACGTTCCTACCCTTCAAGATACGTTCGAGTCGATCGATTTAGCTGCGATTCACGGTTTCGTTGAACAGCGGCGACAAGAGGGCCTGCGCCTAGAGTTCAAGACGCTAGGCAATCACGCCAGCTTCGAGCGTGAAGACCGGGTCAATCTAGCGAAAGCAATATCAGGGTTCTCGAATTCTGACGGTGGCATCGTCGTATGGGGCATCCAGGCGTGCAGGGACGAGGAACGCGTGGACGCCGCTTCTGAACTCAAGCCGATCAAGAATCTCGATCGAGCGCTCTCTGACATCCTCAGTTACACGTCTCAAGCCACCAGCCCCTTGGCCAGTGGCGTTGACAGCAGGGCCATCGCCGAGGGTGACGGCGCAGGCTATCTCGTCACCTACGTGCCGGTAACTGACGGTCCGCCACACATGGCGATGCTTGGAGAGCACCGATACTACCGGCGAACAGGTGACAGTTTTCGCAAGATGGAGCACTTCGAAATCGCTGATATGTTCGGGAAGCGACTGCGACCCGAATTGTCTCTCTTCGTTCAGTTCGTGCCGTTCTCGATGGCCGGGAGCTACAGGCCCAGGGCCATCGTTGGAATCGAGAACTCCGGACGCGGGATGGCCAGATCCCCGGCATTGTCTCTTCGCGTCGAACGCCCCTACAAGCCATACGAGTATGGCCTGGATGGGAATGGGACAACCGGACTACCTTCCCTCCCGACTCGGTTGGCGAGGGGTCGGCTCAGTGAATTCGGCGCGGGCGCAGGACAAGTTGTGCATGCTGGTGCGATCCTGGAGATCACCCAAGTCTATGGCGAGCTGACGGACTCGATCCCCCCCGAATGCCGAATCGGGTACACGATCAGGGCTGAGGGCATTCCGCCAGTGGAGGGCACGCGGGTTATTCCCGGTGACGAGATCGCGGCCGTCGCAACGGAGCCGCGTCCGACCTCGCCGTGAATCGCAGCTACGCAGACGTCGATACTGGTCGCGAAAGTAAGAAGTAGGCCGCCCGAGAAATCCCGGGCGGCCGTAGGCGTCGTCTTGCGGCACGCTACTGGCGCGACCCTTCGATATCAAGTCCCTCAACTCGTCTCGGCGAGAGCCTGCCAGCGGGAGGATTGCGACTTGCTGCCAGCGATGCGATTGCTTCTTCGTGACGCCAAGGTCGTCGAGCGTCGAAACTGGTTCCGTCGTGGAACCAGTTTTTCGCGGCCGCCCACCCTTGGCTTTCTTCATCTGCTTGAGCAGCTCGGCGGATTCGCCGAGGCCGGAGAGCTGCGGTGATAAAGTCGCATCGTGCGACTTTTTCGGCTTTCCTTTTCTCTGTCGCTCCATCTGCCTGAGCAGGTCGCCCGGCGCCTGATTTCTGCATCCACTGTAATTGATATTCTCGAAACCGATCCAATTGGATCGGTTTTGTGTTTTGCTGCACATTTAGTCCTGGATTTGTCCGGGTTCCCGGACAAATCGTGAATCCCCCGCCCCGTTCACGGGGCGTCTGGAGTGGAACCGTGCCGCTGCCGAGCGTCAGGCGGGTGGGTGAGGAGCCGTTGCGGTAGCCGCGAAAGCCGTCTCCGCGTTCGTACCGTCCCCGGCCGAGGTACGCGTCCACCTCGTCTCCGAGCGCCGTCATCAACATCTCCCGAGCCCCAGCGCGGGCCAGTGCTTCCAACTGATCGGGTACGACCTCATTGGCCGTTTCTGTTCCTTCCGGGGCCGCGGACTTGACAATCCGCGTCGCTTTCCGTTTCCTGGACATCCGGCATCCTCCGTGTTGAATCAGAGACGCTTCTGAAGGGAGGACGCCCGATGATCGTCCTGCATCGTGGCGTGGCCTGCGACGCGCTGCAGGGCTTGCTCGATGCGCTGCAGGGAACCCAAACGACAACCGTGGAACTCAGAAACGATGGAGCCTTTCCGGTCGAGGTGACGCTCCTTTACGACGACAATCAGGAAACGGTCGACGGAGTGATCCAGGTTACGGGCACGGAACGGAACGTGACGATCGCCGCCGGCGCGACGGAGTCGTTGTCACGCTCCTGTGACGAACTCCAGGCCGTAATCATCGACGACGCCGATCTTCAGCTAGTCGGCGAGTTGGGCCCGGAAGACAGGAGCAACCTGCTACGCGACGGAGATGACTTTCGGTGTGGCGAGACGATCGTGTTCACGTTTGACCACTCCGACTTGATCTTGGATTTCGCCATCGCGGTCACTACCCAGTCGCCATAACGCTGCGCAGGACTCGCTGCCGTCATCGCGGATGAGGCGGGTGGCCCACTTCTTCAGAGGTGCGGGACTCGATTCCAGGATGTAGGACGACGGGTGGCCAAGCGAAGCGCCGCCATGTTCGAGACGTGCCGGATGCCGACCCTACCCGAACCGATCCTTCCATGCCTTGAGGCGCTGGAGCGCCTCGAGCGGCGTCATCTGATCCGGGTCGACGCCGGAGAGTTCCTCAGCCAGTTCTTCGCCCGGCTCGCGAAACAGCGTGAGCTGATCGTCGGATCGTGTGCGCTTCCTGGTGAGTTGCGGCGTTCGCGACTCCCGCTCGAAACCGCGCTGCAGCTCTTCGAGCACTTCAGACCCGCGACGAATCACACCCGGCGGTATCCCAGCCAGCTTCGCGACATGGATCCCGTAGCTCTTACTGGCCCCGCCCTCCACAATCGCGTGCAGGAACACAATGCCCTCATCCCCCTGCTCGCGGACGGCCACATTGTAGTTCCGCACACCCCGAAACAGGTCCGCCAGTTCCGTCAGTTCGTGATAATGAGTCGCGATCAGCGCCGGACACTGAATCTCGGTCGCCAGGTGTTCCGTGATCGCCCACGCCAGTGACAGCCCATCGAACGTACTCGTGCCGCGCCCCAGTTCATCGAGAACCACGAGTGACTTGTTCGTGGCATTGTGCAGAATGTTCGCTGCCTCGGTCATCTCGACCATGAACGTCGATTGCCCGCGCATGATCTCGTCCGACGAACCCACACGCGCGAAAATCCGATCGACCGCGAAGCACGTCATACCTCGCGCGGGCACGAACGACCCCGTCTGCGCCAAGAGCGCCAGCAGCGCCACTTGCCGGATATAGGTACTCTTCCCCGCCATATTCGGACCGGTGATCACGAGCACCTGACAGTCCGGCTGTGTCAGCCCCGTGTCATTCGGGACAAACGCGTCACCCAAAACCTGATCCAAAACCGGGTGCCGGCCCTCGAGAATCTCGATGTTACCGTCAGAACTGAAGTCCGGGCGCACGAATCGCCGATCCCGTGCCAACTGTGCCAACCCCGTGGCACAGTCTGCAGAGCCGATCCCCGCCGCGACTGTGAGCAGTTCTTCAATTCGCTCGGCGGTTGCGCGCCGAATGTCTTCGAAAAGGCGCAGCTCGAGTTCGAGCGCGCGGTCCTGCGCGGAGAGCACTTCCGACTCGTACTGCTTGAGTTCGTCGGTGATGTAGCGTTCGGCGTTCTTGATCGTTTGCTTGCGCACGTACTCGGGTGGCACGCGGTCCTTGCCGGTGTTCGACACTTCAATGTAGTAACCGAAGACGCGATTGAAGCCGACTTTGAGTGTTGGGATTCCGGTGCGCTCGATCTCCCGGCGTTGGTAGTCGGCGAGCCACTCGCGGCCGTCGCGGCGGATGTGTCGGAGTCGATCAAGTTCTTCGTCGTAACCGTCGGCGATGAAGCCGCCTTCGCGTGTTGTGGGTGGCGCGTCGGGATGGATCGCATTCAGTAATAAAGTAGCTAAATCGGTGAGGCCACAGAAGTCGGAGGCGATGGCTGTCAGGTAGGGGACGCGCGAGCCTTCGAGCTGCGCAGCGACAGCGGGCAGCGTTTCGAGTGTGCGACCCAGCGCGCCGAGTTCGCGCGGGGAAGTACGCGACAGCGCAACGCGTCCGGCGATTCGCTCGACGTCGGCCATCTCCTTGAGTCTTGTGCGAAGGTCATTACAAATGGTGTCGTTGTCAACGAGGAAAGAAACCGCATCCTGTCGATGCACGATGGCGCAGACGTCAGTGAGCGGCGCGCGCAGCCACTGGCGCAGCATCCGGCTTCCGATGGGGTGGGTGGTTCGATCGATAGCCCAGAGGAGCGAGCCTTCGTGCGCACCGCTTCGCAGCGTTCGATCGATCTCCAGTGCGCGCCAGCTGCTGTGGTCAATCTGCAGATGGTCGGTGACGACGCGGCGACGGAGGGCGGTGATGTGGGTCAGCGATGTTTTCTGGGTCTCAGCCAGGTATTGAACGATGACGCCGGCGGCGCAGAGGGATGCATCAACCTCCTCAAAACCGAAACCCGCAAGCGTCGAGACACCGAAGTGTTCGAGCAGGGTTCGCTCGGATTGGTAGTGCGAGTACTCGTGCGCGGGTCGGCGCGAAATGGGTGTGCCGCAGATCTGTCGCAGATCTTCGGCCACGGACTCGGCTGGACCCTGTCGGTCGTCGTCGATGAGCAGTTCCGCCGGTCGCATCCGCACGAGTTCGTCGAGAAGGGAGTCCGGCGGAACATCGATGACTTCGAATCGGCCGGCGGCGAGTTCGATCATTGCGAGGCCGACGCCGGCGGGAGCCGTGGCACCCGGCGCTCGTTTGCCTCGAAGGCAGATACAGGCCAGGACGTTGTCGTCCTGCTCGGCGAGGAGGGATTCGTCGGTCAGCGTGCCGGCGGTGACGATTCGGACCACGTCTCGTTTGACGACGCCCTTGGCTTCTTTGGGGTCTTCGAGCTGCTCGGAGATGGCGACCTTGTATCCGGCCGCGACGAGCTTTTTGAGGTAGCCGTCGAGCGCGTGGTAGGGGATCCCGGCGAGTGGAATCGGGTTGTCGCTTCCCTTATTGCGTGAGGTCAGCGTGATGCCGAGGACTTTGGCACAGAGCTTGGCGTCGTCGTAAAAGGTCTCGTAGAAGTCGCCCATGCGGAAGAGCAGGACGGCGTCGCCAACGCGTTTCTTCTGGTCGACGTATTGCTGCATGGCCGGTGACAGGGCGTCTGCGCGCGGATTTGCCTTCTTCTTCGTGACGCCGTCTGTTGTCGGTTTGGTCGAGGACAATGCGCGAATCCGGAAAACCCGTGTCTGCCGAGCGGACGACCTTCATCAATCTGTGTCCGCGGCTTGGCGAGATGCTACCCGGTGGGGCGTGGCTTGCCCAGGGTTTGAGTCGGCGCTGTGTTGCCCGTCTGCGCGCCGATTTCCTCTCCGAGTTTCATTCGGGTGTCCCGCACGCGTAACGACAGTAAAGCCGCGTCTCTGAGACGCCGAAGATCGTAAAGAGGCCGTCATGCGGTCTGCGGTAGATCCCTGCCGGCGCGCGGGACGGTAGCATCGAGCGGAGAGTCAAATCATGGACTCAGCGGCATACGCGAAATGGCTGATCGACACGCGGCGGTTCTGGGACGCGGACTCGGAATTCCAGGCGAAGTATCGCCGGATTTGCTCGTCACCGGAGTTCGACGCGACGACGGACGAGGGCGAGCTAGTGGGGTTGTGGGATCGGGCGACCGAGGCCTCATTGCGCATGATTCTCCGCGCGATTCCCATCTCGAGCGAGTGGACGTGTGTGGAGATCGGGTGCGGGATCGGGCGGCTGCTCAAGCCGGTGGCCGCGCGATGTCGGCAAGCGATCGGTGTCGACCTGAGCCAGAAGATGGTCGCTTGGTCGCGGGATTATCTTCGCGGAAGCCCGAATGCCGAGGTCCGACTGAATGACGGCCATTCGCTGACGGGGATCGATGATGCATCGGTGGACTTCGTCTATTCGCATCTGGCGTTTCAGCACATCACATTGCACGAGGTTGTCGAGGCTTATCTGGGGGAGATCGCACGCGTGCTGAAGCCGGGTGGGTATTGCCGCATTCAGAACTGGCGTGATGCGTCCAAGCCTGTGGCAGAGTCGCTGAAGGATGTCGTTCGACCCCTGCTCGGTCGCGATCGGTATCGGAGTTCACGCTGCTGGGTCTGGGAGGAAGGGAAAGAGGTTCGATTCGGGGGGGTCGTGTATCATCCCAGAACGTGGCGCAGTCTGCTGCGCCGACACGGCCTTCGTTGCACGTCTACCGAACTTGGCGCAGGTCACGACTATTGGATGTGGACGACGAGCCGGCGCGGGGATCGCTAGCGCGTTGTGTCTAACCGCGGAGAGCGCAGAGGATTGTGGGCGACGCAGATCCCACCGGTTGGAAACCGGTGCCACACCGGCATGACGGGGTCGCAGCCGCGCGCGGGGGTGGCCCTTCATCGCTGATGCTCCGCACAGCGGGTCCTACACCCGGGGGACTTACAGACAGGCTGGAGCTATGGGGAGGGGGAGGTTACCCGCCGGTCTTCTTGGCGGGGTATCCCAAGTCTTCGAGGACGGCCAGCGCGCGCTTCGTGTGATCGCCCTGGATCTCAAGGACCCCCGCGGTCACGGTTCCGCCTGCGGCGCATGCAGACTTGAGTTGTCGCAGAATCGCGGTCAGATCTGACGCTGAGGGGTCCAGACCCTCCACGACGGTGACTGTTTTTCCCTTTCGGCGTTTCTCTCGGCGGATGCGCACGGGCTGGTCTTTGGGAAGCCGCACGTCACCGTCGGCGCTGCGGGGGCACGCGCACTGATTCAATGGTCTCTCGCAAACCTGGCAGGAAACCGGGCGTTCAAGCGGTGTGCCATCGAAGAGTCCAGGCATGCCGGGCATCGTAATGGAACCTGACGGGTCGGTCGACGGGCTTTTCGCGGCGCCGGTGAGCGAATATCGTTAGCGGTGATGACAGACTTTCATGAACCGCGAACGATTCGTATCACCTGCGCTCCAGGGCTGGTCGACTACCTTCGGGGCGAGGTCGAGGTGCTTGGTTACTCGGTGGACACTTCCTGGCCGACGGGTCTGGAGATCACAGCCGGCATGCACGACGCCATGCGGCTGAATCTTTTTCTGCGCACGGCGTTCAATGTGCTCGTGCTGATCGAGGCCTTTCCGTGCGCCGATCCGGACGAGCTGTACCGGCGCGTGCGCGCACTGCACTGGGAGGAGATGATCTCGCCGGATGAGTATCTCAGTGTGGTGTCGAGCGTGAACACGCCGACGATCAAAGACTGGCGATTCGCAAGCCTCAAGGTCAAAGACGCAATTGTGGACCGGGTGGCTTCGGTGGTGGGTGCTCGGCCGAACTCCGGGCCTGACCGGCGAAACTTCGTCGTTCATCTCTACTGGAGCGGGAACGATGCGTGGGTTTTCCTGAATACGTCGGGGCAGAAGCTCGCGGATCGGAATTACCGCAAGATGCCGCACAAGGCTCCGATGCAGGAGACCTTGGCGGCCGGTGTCATGCTGGCGACGGGGTATGACGGGTCGGTGCCGCTCGTCAACCCGATGTGCGGCAGCGGTACGCTGGCGATCGAGGCGGCGCTGATCGCCTCGGGTCGACCGCCCGGGTTGCTTCGAGCGAACTTCGGGTTCATGCACCGCAAGGGCTTCGACGTCGATGGGTGGCAGGCGTTGCGCCGCGGCGCCAAGAAGATCCGCAACAAAGGCACGATCGCCCCGATTATCGCCACGGATATCGATGAGGGCGCCCTGTGCGCAGCCAGGCAGAACGCCGAGACGGCCGGCGTACACCACATGATCCGATTCGAGCGGTGCGACTTCGCGGATACACCCATTCCATCCGAGCGGGGGATCGTCGTTATGAATCCCGAGTACGGCGAACGACTCGGCGTCATCGCGGAGCTCGAAGGGACCTACAAGCGCATGGGTGATTTCTTCAAGCAGCGTTGTCAGGGGTGGACCGGTTACATCTTTACCGGCAACCTCGAACTCGCAAAGAAGGTCGGGCTGCGGACAAGCCGCCGTCTGGAGTTCTTCAACGCGAAGATCGAGTGCCGGCTGCTCAAGTACGAGCTGTATGAGGGAACGCGTCGCAAGGAGAGCTAGGTCGGGCGGACCCACGCCGGGGCAACAGGTCTCGACGCTGGTGCAGTCGACGCCTGCAAATCAGTCAGACCTGTGGTCGGCAGGGCGGCCCCGTACGACCTTCGGAGGCGGATTGGATTCCGATCATCGTGTTCCCCAGGTCTGAAGACCTGGGCCAGCCTGCCGCTTGCATATCTGTTAGGCAGATGGTCCGCACAGCGGACCCTACAGTTGGGCCGACCGAGCATGTGGTCGACGACGTCAGGTCTTCACCTGTCGCACGCAATCGATGACGGTTCCGTCGACCCATTTGATGGCTGCGACGACCTTGTCGCCGAGTGACGGTGGGGTGGGGGCGCCGCCGCAGAGCAACTCGACCTCGGCTTTGATGTCCTGGATCGGGCGGATCGGCAGGTCGCTTCCTTTGACGGCTTCGAGCAGATCGGCGCGGCGCGGGTTGATGGCGATGCCGCGCTCGGTGACGATGACGTCAACCAAATCGCCGGGGCCGCACAGGGTGGTGACGCGATCGACGATCACCGGTATGCGATCTCTCACCGAAGGGATCGGAAGAATCACGCACTTGCCGAAGAGGCAGTTCTGCCAGCCGCCGATACCGTGGAGGAGGCGGCCATCGGAATGTGTCACGACGTTGGCATTGAAGTCGACGTCGACTTCGGTGGCGCCGAGTACGGTCGCGTCGAGCATGGAGGCGAAGTTGCCCTTGCCGTGGTAGTTGTAGCTGGTAAACGGGCTGGTGTCCTGGTGGTTGGGGTTGTCTCGCATCGAGCGGACGCCGTCGAGGTCGAAGGTCTGGCCGTCGAGGATGTAGTCGGTGAGGCCTTGCTCGAGCATTTCGACGAGGTATTTCGTGCTGCCGCCGCGGATGAACCGAGCGCTGACACCGGCGTCCTTCATCATCTCTTTGAGGAAAATTGCAAAGCCCAGCGCCGTTCCGCCTGCGCCGGCCTGGAAGGAGAAGCCGTCTTGCATGATGCCCGCGTCGCGAACGAAGCGTGCGGCGAGTTCGGCGATGAGGAGTCGGTCGGGGCTTTTGGTGAGCTGGGTGGTGCCCGAGACGATTTTGCTGGGGTCACCAATCGAATCCATCACAACGACCTGGTCGACGTTGTTGCCCTGGATCTGCCAGGGGATGCAGGGGAAATCGATGAGGTTGTCGGTGACGACGATCACATGATCGGCGTAGATCGAGTCAGCCAGGGCGAAGCCGAGCAGGCCGCAAGCGGAGGGGCCGGTGACGCCGTTGGCGTTACCGAACGGGTCTGCAGTCGGCGCGGCGATGACGGCGATGTCGATGTGGACTTCGCCGTCCTGGATGGCTTGCCAGCGTCCGCCGTGCGAGCGGAGCACGCCCATGCCGCGCATCTTTCCGCTGGAGCAGTAGTCGCCGAGCGGGCCGTTCATGCTCCCCTCGATGTGGTGGATCACCCCTGATTCCAAGTGGTCGATGATTGGGGCGTGGCAGGGGAAGGACGCGCTGGGGAACCAGCGGAGGTCTTTGACGCCGAGTGCTGCGGCCGCTTCGAAGAGCGGGTTGGCGACCTTGTCGCCATTGCGGAAATGGTGGTGGGTGGAGATGGTTATGCCGTTGCGCAGGCCGGCGTTCTGTAAGGCCGTCTTCAGATTCGCGACGATCTTGCTGCCGCTGTCGGGATAGTCGGCGCAGGTGCGCAAGGGCGGCGCGGCTTTAGTCCCCTCGGGGCGATACTTGCCGACGCCCTGAAACGGAACGGCGGGCCTGCCGTTGATCTCGGTCGGGACGATTCGGCCGGCGGTGTTTCCGGTATGAGGCTGAGTCACTTACGAAATCTCCACAACACCCCGTCATCTTGAAGACTTCTTCGCGTGTGGAAGAGAATCCTGGAATCGTTGATGGGGTCTCAAATCTAAACTCCTTCGAAGCCTTGTTCTGATTCAGAAACCAGCGCAAAGAACGAACGGTTCTCGAAAAACGTCAATACAAACACAGAGTGAATACCATGTGAACCAATCCTCTCATAGGAATACTCGGCAACATCGCGCTCTCGATGTTGTGCGATCATCGAATCACGAAATGCCGCAGGGATCGCGTACTTCTGTACATCGGCCGATATACGACGATCGGAAACGGGAGTGAGTAACTTATGATGATAGCAAAGACCACGTACAATCTTGCGTAATATGCGACGTACCTTGTCGTCCTTTCCCGGGAACACTCTGTGGCGCAGTTGACCGTCGATCGAAACAGGTCTCATGTGCTCGGCTAGTTCTCGTCGACGATGTTGTCCATCCACTTTGCTAAAGCTGCGGAGTACTGTCTCCCAGTTCTCGAGAACGACAGCGTTGGGTTCCCCTGAGATGGTCAGCATGTCGCGAAAATGCGCCTCGTCGTCTGTCCATGAACTGTTGCATTTGGCGCATGCTGGAACTGTCAGAAGCTGTACGTTCGATCTAGCCCTTGAAGAAGGGGGGTAGAGACATTTCGGAAACACATGTTCCCTCTCCAGTCTTGCGCCCACGGCACCACAATATGCACATGCGTTACCTTTCATCGGAGTACTGGCTTCGACCCTCTGCCTCAAGAAAGAACTCGCAGGAGCTTTGGATGTCGTAGAGGTATTTCTCAGGATCATGCGGCATAGACAAGCCTACGGGATTCGTTCAACCGTCGGAGAAAGAACGGGTTGTTCGGCGCACCCTCTTCGACGAGGTCAACGCGGCGACCGAAGAGTTCCGAAAGCGCTCGTTGGAGCCCGAAGAAGGTGTCGAACCGGCTCCCCTGCACCAAATCGCCGAGTTGAACGAGAAAGTCCAGGTCACTGCGCTCGACGTCAAACTCCGCGGTGGCGGCTGACCCGAAGACCTCCAGTCGTGCCACATGAAAGCGACGGCAGAGATCGGCGAGTTCGTTGTGATGTTCGGCGATTAGGGTATTCATCACACTACAGATCCGCAGACGGACCTCATCTAACTCACGCTGTCATTATACGCGGTTCATCGCCTCCGCCAAGCGTACGACCCGTTGGGCTCGTTTGACGACGGGGGGGTCTATCATCTTGGTGCCGAGGGAGACGACGCCGAGGCCTTTGCGCGTGGCGTCTTCGAAGGCGTCGACGATTCGGCGGGCCTTGGTCAGCTCGGCCTCGGTGGGGGCGAAGGCGTCGTGGATGACGGCGATCTGTCGAGGGTGGATGCAGCCCTTGCCGTCGAAGCCGAGGGACTTGGCTTCGAGGACGCTGTCGCGGAGGGCGTCCATATTGCCGACGTCGGAGAAGACGCTGTCGATCGGCTGGACGCCGGCCGCGCGGGCGGCGTTAACCACCTGGGCACGAGCCCAGAAGCTCTCGCTACCTTGCTGCGTTCGGGCGGCACCGATGTCGGCCGTGTAGTCTTCAAGGCCAATCGTCAGAGCGATGACGTTTGGCGAGGCGGTGGCGATGTCATACGCGCGGATCGCGCCGAGGGCGCTTTCGACGATCGGCATCAAGTAGACGCGAGGTGCGTTCGCGCAGGCTGAAGCCTGCGGCTCGGGCGGTGGATTCTTCGTCGCTTCGTCGCTTCGTCGCTCCGTCGCTCCACATACCACTTGTTTGATTCGCTCGTCGACCTTTCGCACCTGCTCGGGGTCTTCGACCTTTGGGATCAGGATGACGTGGACGTTGTGTGCGGCGATGACGTCGAGGTCTTCGAGGCCTCGATCGCCCTGGTTGATTCGCACCATGCGTTCCGAGCAGCGGAAGTCGATGGTTCGCAGCGCATTGCGCACGAGAATGCGGGCGGCGTCCTTCTCGGGCGGCGCGACGCTGTCTTCGAGGTCCAGGATGATGCCGTCGGGATTGTGCAGTCCGGCGTTGAGCATGAACTTGGGTTCGTTGCCGGGCAGGTAGAGTCGAGAACGGCGGAAGCGGTCGCGCTCGGTGGTGGTGTCGGTGCCGGGCAAGCGGTCCTGGAGGAAGCCGTCGCCGACGTCGAGGCCCAATCTGCGGACAGCCGCTTCGACGCGAGCGGTCAGGACGAACGGGAGTGCGCCGTTGTCTTCGATCTCGACATTGGCGTTGGCCAGCCCGAGGGCTTCGAGTTCGTCGCTGATGAGTTGGCGGGTCGCGTCGCCATACATCGACTCGACTTTGCTCTTGAGGTCCAGGGCGATTCCGCCGGAATCGGTGGGCGTGATCTTCACCCAGCAATCGGAACGTGCGTCCGGTCCTCGTCGTCCGGCTTCAGCGGTATTGGTCTTGTTGGTCATGAGCGTGCTAGTCGTTGCTTGTTAGTTCCAGTTCCATGAACCGTGCCCCTTCGATTGGATTCTCTCGATAGGCATTTGTGTCCTGGAAACCCAGCGATTCATAGAGCGCGACGGCGGCTTCCATGGTCGGGAGGGTATCCAGCCAGATGCGTTCATAGCCGATCTTTCGGGCTTCGTCGATGACGCGGATGGCGAGGGTTCGCCCCAGGCCGGTGCCCCGGAAGCGCGGTCGTACGTACATTCGCTTAAGTTCGCCGACACCGGGCTGGAACTGGCGGAGTGCGACGCTTCCGGCAATGTCGCCGCCGGCGACCGCAAGGAAGAGGCGGCCCATCGGTGGGGCGTAGTCGCCGGGGAGCTGCTCGATCTCGCGCTCGAAGTCCTGGAAGCAGAGGTGGAAGCCCAGGCTGTCGGCGTACTCATTGAAGATTGCGCGAACGGCATCGGTGTGCTCGCTTGTGTGGGCTTCGATGAGGTTCATGTGGTCGTCTTCATGTTCGAGGCCTCGCGGTCTTCCACCGGTTGGAAACCGGTGCCACACAGAGTGATCGCGCGACAGATTCCATCCAAGTCCGGCACTGCTCACAGAGCAGTGGCACACAACGCGTCGCTCCGTCGCCTCTTAGTGCCTGTCCGCGACGGTCAGCGCCATCAGTTTGCCGACGTCGTCGATGGTGTCCAGTGCGAAGATGGCCTCGCGGAGCTGGGATCGCCGGCTTTCGCTCATGATCGGTTCGGCCAGGGCATCGAATTTCACTTTGATGTCGTCGATCGTCATCGGGTCGCGAGGGTCACCCTTGGGCACGTCGACCTGGTGCGTGAGCTGGCGGCCGTCCGTCGTCGTTATCGTTACGCGGGAACACTGTTTGGCCGGGAAGGCCTCTTCGAACTCCTGATTGGCGACGACCTTGACCTTCGTCATCTGCGAGCGGAGGCGGTTGTCCCAGAGCTTCTCCTCCGTGAATTCCTGTGGCGTGACGCGCCCCTCAGCCAGGGCGGCGGCGATGCAGTAGGGGAGGCTGTGGTCGGCGGACTCCTTGCTCTGCGGGTCGTACTTGGCCGGGTCGGAGAGGATGTCAGCCGCACGGGCGATACTGTCAATCCGAACCTCCGTGATGTCCTCCGCATTGAGGCTGTGCTCTTTGAGAATGTGGAGCGTCGCGGAGACGGGCGAGTGCATGAGGGCTTCGATGGGGAAGGACTTCATGCCGCAATCCGTAATCATGAGTCGTTTGCCGAGTTCGTTGGTTATCCAACTGTAATCCCATCCCGTACCGAGGCAGTGTTCCATGCCCTCTTTGCCCTCGATGACACCTTCGGGGCCGGTGTATCCCTTTTGCGCGAGGAGGACGGCTTCGACGCCGGCGCGCGTGGCCATCGGGCTGACGGTGTTCTTCATCATGGTGAGCTTGCCGGCCACGGCGCAGCCGAGGGTGAAGCAGCGAACGCTGGCGATGCCGATGGCGTGCTGCATCTTCTCCCAGTCGAGGCCGATCATGCGTCCGGCGACGACGGGTGCGGCGTAGCCCATCAGTGTGGCGTGATGCCATCCTCGCTCGCGAATTCCAGGCAGGGCGATGTGGCAGAGTCGCTGACCCATTTCGTAGGCGATGATGATGCCGACGATCAGGTCCTTTCCGGTCAGGTGATCCCGTTCGGCCAGTGCCATCGGCGCGGAGAGTAGATCGCTGGGGTGCGAGGGGTCCTGCTTCCAGTAGATGTCGTTGTAGTCCATCGCGCGGATCATCAACGCGTTGAGCATCGATGCGCTCAGCGGGTTGAGCTTCTCGCCCGATCCGATGACGCTGCACTTACCTGGTCCGGCGACCTCGCGCTCGTGTTCGAGGAAGATCTTGACGTCGTGGACCTGATAGCCGCCGAGTGCGCAGCCGAGGGTGTCGTAGAGGAAGCGCTTGGCTGCATCGACAGCGTCGGCGGGGATGTCTTCGTACTTCAGGTTACACGCCCAGCGGGCGAGGGTCTCAGTGTGTGTTGGCATTCAAATGCTCCTTCAAATAAAGCTGTCAGCCCTCAGCCGTCAGCCGTCAGCCAGATCTGTATTCTCATCGTCTCAGGCGCTGGTTCAGGCCCGTTAACATCCTCTTGATTTCCCGAACGCGCTCGTCAACGACGGCATGATCGGATTCGGTTACGTACTTCAGGTCTCGCGCGAGCAGCAGGAAATACTCGACTTCGCTGGCCGAGCCGAGCGCCATGTCAACGAACCGCGCGAAGTCCTTGTCGGTATGGCGGCAGCAGCCCTCCGCCAGATTCGCGCAAATCGATGCACAGGCGCGCCGAAGCTGGCTGGTCAGTCCGAAGCGTTCTTCTTGTGGAAATGTACGCGTGACTTTGTAGACACGAAGCGTCAGTCCATGGCTTTTCTGCCAGACACTCAAGTCTCGAAAGTCCTGCATCCCTCTTTCCTTTGCTGAGAGCTGACAGCTGATGGCTGATGGCTACTTCCTCTTCCCCAGTCCGCACGCGATGTCGAAATCGATGAAATCGGCGTGGTGGAAGATGAGCGATTCGGTCGTTCGTTGCACGTGGTCGCCCTCTTTCGAGTGGGTCGCGACGATGTGCATGACCTCGTCGGGCAGGCCATGCTTCCAGCACATGCCGACGCCGGAGAAGGGGTGTCGCAGCATCTCACCGCGATAGCCCTTGGAGGGCGTGCCGTCTTTGCCCTTGACGAACTCGATCGGTTTGCCGACGTCAGCCAACAGGGACCCAGCCACGAGATGGTCGTGGTGGATCGGCATGCGATTGCCCCAGACGCCGTTGAGGACCTTCTCGATGGCGAGGCACATCTGCGCGCACGAGCGAACGTGCTCGATGAACTTCATCTCGATGTCGCCGGCGAGGAGTGTGAAGGGGATGTCCAGGAGTTCCTCCGGCGTCCATCCGCCGGTGGTGATGGAATCTTCCCAGACGTCGATCACTTTCTCGCGGAGTGTGGCGTCTTTGATCTCCGCGATTTCGGGTAAGAGTTCTTGGATTCTGTTACGCATGGTGCTGATTCCTTCCGCGCCGGACCATTGTCGTCCGCCGTCAGTTGTCCAATGCCAATCGTTCACGGATGACGGCTTCGAAGCCGCCTTTCACAATGAGTTCCTGGGCCACCTCGCCGAGCGGGGCGAAGGTGTACTCTTCCCCACCGCAGTTGATCTTCGCTCGCTTGAAGTCGATCCGGGCTGCGGCGCCGGTTCGGATGCTGAGGGCCGCTTCGTGGGCTCCTCGGTCGACAGCGAACGTCGAGCGGAGATTGTCCACGAGCCTTGGGCACTCGATCACGATGTATCCGTTATTGAACGCGTTGCGTTTGTAGGTCTGCGAGAAGGAACCCGCGATGACCATCTGAAGGCCTCGGTACTTGAGGGCGGTGGCGGCTTGCTCGCGGGAGGAACCTGATCCGAAGTTGTAGCCGCCGACGAGGATATCGCCATCGCGGGCGAGCTGCTGAAACTGCGGGTCGTAATTGAGCATGGCCTTGGTGGCCATCTCGTTCGGGCTCAGGTTCTCCTCATAGGTGAACTCCTTGCCGTAGATGCCGTCGGTGTTGAGATTGTCCTGGGGGACCAGGAGGAGTTCGCCCTCGATGAGTTCGGGGAAACCGTCGAGGATAGTGACGGGTTTGACGGCGGCGGCGGGGCGGGAGCACGTTTCTATAGAGCTGCCACGACGCAGCGCGTCGTGCAATGCGGATGGTGCGTCCGGGACGCACCCTACATTTTGGACGGCGCCGGCTCCCGTTGCTGGTGCTGCAATCCTTCCTGCGATGGCGGAGGCCGCGACCACGGCGGGGCTGGAAAGATAGACCTGCGCTTCTCTGGAGCCCATTCGGCCCTTGAAATTGCGGTTCGTGGCGGAGATTCCAACTTCGCCGTCCTTGAGGATTCCGTCTCCCAGGCCGATGCAGGGTCCACAGCCAGGCGGCAAGGCGACGGCGCCTGCGTCAAGGAGCGTGCCCCAATGACCCAGCCGTGTTGCCTCAGCTTCAATCTCGCTCGACGCGGCCGCGATGTAGAACGTGACACCGTCGGCCACCTTCTTTCCTTCGATGATCTTCGCGGCTTCGGCGAAGTCTTCCAGTCGGCCATTGACGCAACTGAGCAGGTAGGCCCGGTGGATCTTCACGTCGCGCGACTGAAGTTCAGGTAGGGGGGTGATCGTCTTGACCTCGTTGGGTCCTGCGACGAAGGGTGTGACGGCTGAGAGGTCGAGGTGAAGCTCCTTGGCGTAGTAGGCGTCCGGATCGGCCGAGGGGAGGTCGGGCAGGAGCTGCGCGATCGAGTTCGGCGTGAGTCGCGGGGTCGCATCGGCGCGATCCTTCATCGTTTGGGCTCGCTCTGCCAGATAGTCGAGCGTGACACCGTCGAAGGGAAAGACACCCGCGAGCGCTCCCCACTCGGTGGTCATGTTGGCGATGGCCATCCGCTCGTCCATACGGAGCGACGCTGCTCCCTCACCGGTGAATTCGATGCAGCAGTTCAAGACCTCGTCCTGATTGAAGCGACCGATCAGTGTAATAATGACGTCTTTTCCACTGACGCCGGGCTGGAGATTGCCGGTCAGGTTGACACGGACGATGTCGGGCACCTGCCACCACGTTCGACCCGTCGCCCAGATAGCCGCCGCGTCCGTGCGAACGACGGGGGTCCCCAGGGCGCCCATCGCGCCGTACACGTTCGAGTGTGAATCGGACGCCACGGCGAATGTGCCCGGAAGAACGAAACCCTCTTCCATCATGATCTGATGACCGATACCGCGACCCGCCGGGAAGAACGTGACGCCTTGCTCGCCGGCAAATGCCTCGATCTTGGCGTACTTCGCCAGGTTGTCTTCTGCCTTATTCTGGATGTCGTGATCCAGGGCGTAGACAGGCTGAGTGGGATCCGCGATGCGCTTGGCGCCCATACTCTGAAACTTGGGTATGACGGCGGCGGTGTTGTCGTGGGTCATGACGTGCGCGGGGCGCATCGTCAGAAAGTCACCGGCCTGGACGCAGTGCTCATCCGATAGCCCGACGGCAAAGCGCTGGGCGATCTTCTCGATCAGGTTCTGTGGCATATCAACCGTTCTCTATCGGCGAACGCGGGATGATGGTTTGGAGTCTTCCCGTACCGGCCTGCTACGGGACTCCTGCGTTACAGTTTCTCGATGATCGCGTCGGTCATCTGTGTTGTGTTGACGGCTCCGTTGGCGAGCGCTTCGGGCCCGCCGGTCAGGCGCATCATGTCATACGTTCGGACTTTTCCCTCGGCCACGACGGTGCCGACCGCGGTACGAATTCGCTCCGAAGCTTTGGTCTCGCCGATGTGATCGAGCATCATGCAGGCGCTGAGGATCATGGCGATCGGGTTGACGATCGACGGCGAGAGTTGCTGATATTTCGGTGCGGAGCCGTGGGTCGGCTCGAAAACGGCGACCTCGCGGCCGATGTTGGCGCTGCAGGCGAAACCGAGTCCGCCGACGAGTCCGGCGAAGCCGTCCGAAACGATGTCTCCGAACATGTTCCCGCTGACGAGAACGCCGTAGTCTTCCGGGTTCTTCGTGAGCCACATCATCTGGGCGTCGATGTTGGTTTCCCACAGGTCGATGCCCGCATAATTGCGTGCGGCCACCTTAGCCTCGGCGCGCAACATGCCGGAGGTTTCACGTATGACGTTGGGCTTTTCGCAGACGGTGACGGACTTGTAGCCGAATTTCTTGGCGTACGTAAACGCCTCGGTCATGATGCGTTGACAGGCGTTACGCGTGAAGATGCGCGTGGAGATCGCCAGGTCGCGTCCGGGGACGGACTTGAAGCGTGCCATCCTCGGGTGGGTCTCCAGTGCACTACGAACCTCGTCGGGTGGATCGGTCCACTCGACGCCGGCGTAGAGACCCTCCGTGTTTTGGCGGAAGATGACGGCGTCGACCTCGGGCTCGTCGAAGCCATCGCCACTGCGCCGAATGAAGTTCAGCGGGTTTCCGGGGAAGGTCTGACAGGGACGGATACTGACGTCGAGGTCGAAGTGCTGGCGGAGACCGACGATCGGGCTGGCGTAGACGTATCCCTTGTTGCGAAGCTCAGGCGCAAGTTCTTCGGCGGCCTGCTCCTTGGGCTTGGAGGTGATGGCCCCGAATAGCCCGAGCTTGTGCTGCCTCAGCAAATCGATCGTGCGATCGGGAAGCGCATTTCCCTCGGTTTTCCAGAACTCCCATCCGATGTCCGCGTGTACGTAGTCGGCGTCGAATCCTGAAGCCGCCAACACCCTCAGCGCCTCGGGCAGAACCGTCTCTCCGATTCCGTCTCCCGGCATGGTCACAATCGTTCTCTTGGCCACCAAGCCATCTCCCTACATAATCGTCTCGTGAAGAATCTCCCCGGACGCACGGGCGGCGATCCCCCGCGCCGGCCTGCCTGCCGGTTTGCCCGACAGGTGCGGTAAGATAAGGCACGGCGGGCGTAAAGCAACCCGTATGGAGGCGCCGGGGGTGGACGATCTCGTGGATCCGACGATAACCGGCGGTGGGGCGGCGCGGCGTTGGCGCGTTTTGGGGGGGGCGTGCTGGCACGCCGCGTGCATTCGGATGGGGTGCTCAACGCGGTTCGGGGAGGAATCCGCCAGGCTGTAGCGTGGAGGTATCGTGCATGTTCGCAACGCAGGACGAGGCTCTGAAGTACATCGCAGACCAGGATATCGCCATGGTCGACCTGAAGATCTGCGGGATTGCGGGGCAGTGGCTCCATGTGACGATCCCCGCGCGGACCTTCGGCGACCGCCATTTTGAGGAGGGCGTGGGGTATGACGGTTCTTCCGGATCCGGCTTCACCACCGTCGAGAGCGGCGATGTCGCCGCCCGTCCGGTGCCCGAAACTGCCTTTCTCGACACTTTCTGCGAGCATCCGACGCTGAGCTTCCTCTGTCGGACCGTCGCGGCGGACACGCGAGAGCCCTTCGCCAGCGATCCGCGGAGCATCGCCGAGAAGGCGGTGGAGTATCTTCGAGGGCTGGGCGTCGCGGACGAGGCGTTGATGGCGCCGGAGTTCGAGTTCCACGTTTTCGACCGCATCGAGATCGTCAACGACTCCTACCTCAACCTTGTGAACCTCGAGTCGCCGGAGATCGAAACGGACGGGCTGACGCCGGCGATTCCGGCGAAGCGGGGATATATGCGTTCGCCGCCGGCGGATCGGCTTCAGGACCTTCGCACCGAGATCGCACTGACGCTCGAGGCGATGGGTGTGTCGGTGCGGTATCACCACCACGAGGTCGGCGCACCGGGACAGTGCGAGATCGAGGTCGGACTTACACCACTGGTGACCGCCGCCGATCAGGCCATGCTCATCAAGTATGTCGTCAAGAATACGGCCTTGCGTCATGGAAAGATCGCGACGTTTATGCCCAAGCCGGTGTACGGCGAGGCAGGAAACGGGATGCACGTTCATCAGAAGCTGGACGATGGTGGGAAGCCGGTTTTCTTCGATCACCAGGAAAAGAACTACGCCAACCTCAGCGACACGGCGCTGCAATATGTCGGCGGGTTGCTCAAGCACGGTCCGGCGCTCACCGGGTTGACGAATCCGTCGACGAACTCGTTCAAACGGTTGGTGCCGGGCTTCGAGGCGCCGGTCAATCTGTTCTTCTCCTTGGCTAATCGCTCGGCAGCGATCCGTGTGCCGCGGTATGCGGTTTCTCCTGAGGAGAAGCGGATCGAGTATCGACCGCCCGACTTCACGGGGAATGTCTATCTGACGCTGGCGGGCATGTTGATGGCCGGACTCGATGGCATTCGTACGAAGATCGACGTCGGCAAGGCATCCTTCGGTCCGTATGATGTGGACATGGCCAAGGAGCCGGAGGAAGTCCAGCGCGAGATTACACCGTTGCCGCGTTCCCTTTATGATGCGACGGGCGCGCTGGCGCGCGACCACGATTTCCTATGTCAGGGTGACGTCTTTCCGAGTTCATTCATCGAGAACTGGGTCTCCGCCCGGCGGCGCGACGAGACGGAGGCCATCGCGACGCGGCCCCACCCCTTCGAATATGCCCTGTACCTCGATACCTGACGGCGTTGTCCCCCCGGCGTAGGTCGCAGCGCCTGGGTCCCGGTTCCCGACGGTTTCCACGGTGCGTCGGGTGACCTATACTCTGCTCGGCGACCGCGAGTCCAGAGAGAAACCGCACGGATGACGTTACCTTTCAAACCCTTCTCCGACATGACGCCCGAGGATTATGCGGCCATCGGTCTCAAGTGCGGCTTGGAGGTCCATCAGCAGCTTCTGACCGATCGCAAGCTTTTCTGCCGATGCCCGGCCGGTCGTTACAGCGAAGAGTACCAGGCTGAGGTGCTTCGCCACATGCGTCCAACGCTCTCCGAGCTGGGCGAGTACGACGGAACGGCGTTGATGGAGAAGAAGACGCGCAAGAACATCTTCTATCGCATCCATCAGGACACCGTTTGTACGTACGAATTCGACGATACGCCGCCGTTTCTTCCGGATGAGCGGGCGCTGGACATCGGTCTTGAAATCTCGCTACTCCTGCACTTGAACATGGTCAGCGAGATCCATATCTCGCGCAAACAGTACCTGGATGGGTCGATTCCCACGGGATTCCAGCGCACGGCCATCCTCGGTGTGGGCGGTTGGATTCCCTACGGTGACCGGCGCATCGACATTCGGCAGCTCTCGATCGAGGAGGACTCTTGCCGCGAAGTCTCGGACATCGGTCACGATCGAATCTGCCTGACGGATCGGCTCGGGATGCCGCTGATCGAGGTCGTGACGGAACCGCAGATGGGGACGCCTGAAGAAACGGCTGAGGTCTGTCAGGTGATCCGTCTGATGTGTCGCTCGACGGGGAAAGTGCGGATCGGGTATGGCGCGGCTCGCGAGGACGTGAACGTGAGCGTTCGCGGTGGAACTCGGATCGAGATCAAAGGGGTGCCGCAGATCACGCGCATTCCGCTCCTCATTTACAACGAAGCGATGCGGCAGTGCTCGCTGCTGCACATTCGGGGTCTTCTTTCGCAGCGCGGGATCACGTCGGACACGTTGCAGTGCTCATCGGCTGACGTAACACGCGCGGTTGCGAAGACTCAGTTCGCGCCGATCCACGAGGCGTTGGCGGTCGGGCATCGCGTTCGGGTCGTCGTGTTGAAGGGCTGGTCGGGGCTGCTGAAGTTGCAGACGCAGGAGCAGACGACGTTTGCCAAGGAGTTCTCCGACCGCGTCCGCGTGATTGCGTGCCTGATGACCCTGCCCAATCTGGTGCATTCCGACACGGCATCGGACCTTCTGACCGTTCGCGATTGGAAGGCGTTGCGGAAGCGTGCCCGGGCGGATGAAAACGACGCACTCATCCTTGTGTGGGGAACCGAGGATGATGTACATACTGCTTGCGAGGAGATCATCAACCGGGCCGTGGAGGCGACGGTAGGCATCCCCAGTGACACGCGGCAGGCGTTCAAGGACGGGACCAGCGGATTCGAGCGCGTGCTTCCCGGTCCGGAGCGGATGTATCCCGACACGGATTTGCCGCCGATCGCCATTCCGAAGACGCGGATTCAGCGGATTCGTGCGGGGCTTCGACCGCCGTCGTGGGAACGCATCGAGCGATATGAGGGCCTCGGTATTCCGGCGGATGTCATCGAACCGCTGAGTATCTCCTCACGGGCGGATCTGTTCGACCGTCTTGTGGGTGAGCTGAAGGTCGATCCGACGTTGGCATCGGTGATTCTGATTCAGCGCCTTAAATCGTTGCGCCGGTGCGGCCTGCACCCCGAGAAATTGAGCGATGAAGATCTGTTCGAGGTGTTCAGGGCGTACCGAGACGGTCAGGTCGCGCGCGAGGGGCTCGTTCCGTTATTGGAGGAATTGCTGAAAGACGCGCCGTCACCGGACGCCGAGCGTTCTGTGCGAGGCACTTTGGAGGGGTATCCGGCGCCACTGTTGGCCGTGGAAACCGACGAGGTGATCCAGCGGGCTGTGCTCAACGCGAGTTCGCGAGCCTTTCCAAGTGAGGAAACCAAGCACCGCTACATCATGGGGAGTCTGATGGACGACGTGCGCGGTCGGGTTGAGGGGCGGAGCGTGTCGACAGCGGTGGCCCGGTTGCTGCAAGACAGTGTCTCCGTCGAAGGGGCACGTGCGGTCGGCGAGGATAAGCGATGATTTCACAGGGCGACGCTCTCAAAGGCTATCGCGGTCCCGCACGAAAGATGCTCGAGTGTCACGGCGTAGGCGTGTGGAGCGATGTCGTCGTCGAATCGACCAACGGGCACTTCGAGGGTCTGATTCTCCCGCGTGCCGAGACGGCCGACGATCGTCACATCGTGCTCAAGCTGGAGTCGGGCTACAACATTGGCGTCGAGGCCGAGACGATCACGAGTATTACGGAAATTGGTCGACGAGAGGCCAACTACAAGATCCCCGAAAAGGAGTTTCCGGTCGATCCGGGGAAACCGAACATCTTGCTGTTGGGCACGGGCGGGACCATTGCAAGCCGGCTGGACTATCGAACCGGCGCGGTGATTCCGGCGTTCTCGCCGGGCGAGCTGTACGGATCGGTTCCGGAGCTGGCCGACATCTGCAATCTCCGGACGGAAAAACTCTACGGCGTGTTCAGCGAGAACATGGGTCCGGAGCAGTACATTCGGTTGGCGGGGCGGATCGGCGAGGCGATCGCGGAGGGGGTCGACGGTATCGTCATCGGGCATGGTACCGACACGATGCACCACACCGCGGCCATCCTGACGTTTATGGTTCAGAATCCTCCCGTCCCGATCGTCATGGTCGGGTCGCAGCGGTCATCCGATCGCCCCTCGTCCGACGCGGCCATCAATCTGATCAACGCGGTGAAGTCGGCCGCGGAAGGTGACATCGCCGAGGTTGTCGTTTGCATGTTCGGGCCGACGTCGGATCAATATGACCTGCTCCACCGAGGCACACGGGTGCGGAAGATGCACTCGAGTTACCGCTCCACGTTTCGGACGATCGGTGATATTCCTTTGGCGCTGGTCGAGTCCGAGCGAATCGACTACCTGCGTCAGGATTTCAAGCGGCGTCGCGATGATCGCGAAGTGACGATCAACACGGCCTTTGAAGATAAGGTGACGATTCTCTACTACTACCCGGGAATGAGGCCGGATGTGGTGGATGCCATCGTCGAGAAGGGCTATCGCGGGATCGTCATCGCCGGGACCGGGCTGGGGCATATCAACAAGCCGCTCTATCCGGCCATTCGGCGCGCGGCGGAGGCAGGCGTACACATCTACATGACCGTGCAAACATTGTGGGGTTATGTGCAGATGTACGTCTACGAGACCGGTCGCGAGATCATGGAACTGGGCGTGGTCCCGGCCGCCAACATGCTTCCCGAGGTGGCCTATATGAAACTCTGCTGGGCGCTGGGGCAGTCAGACGATCCGGACGAGGTACGCCGCATCATGCTCACCCCGGTGGCGGACGAGATCACCGATCGCGAACCCTACAACGGCTACCTCATCATGCAGGGGGCGATCCCCGAGGTGCAGGAGTTCCTGCGGACGACGAAGCGCTAGCAGGCCGTTGAAAAATGTAGCGTCGCCCCTTGTGGGCGACGAAAACCACAGTAAGACGCCACCCACAAGGGGTGGCGCTACACCTGGGCAACCGAAAGCGACTTCTTCAACAGGCTGCTAGGCATGCGGTCCACCAGCGGTCGACAGCGCCGGGGCGGCACCAGGGGCGACGGTCGGCGTTGACTCCGGATGTAGCACGACCGCGAGGCGTCGCTGGGCGTCGAGGAAGAGTGTGAACACAGCCGGGACGACCACGAGCGTGAAGACCGTCGACACCAGCAGCCCGCCCAGCACGACACTGCCCAGGCCTCGGTACAACTCGCTGCCTGCGCCGGGCATGACCACCAGCGGGAACATCCCGAAAATCGAGGTCATGGCGCTCATGAAGATCGGCCGGGTCCGCGTTCGGACGGAGAGAGTGACCGCTTCGGCTGGTTGGACGCCGTCGCGGCGCATGTAGGTCAGCGCCTGGTGGACGATGAGGATCGCGTTGTTCACGACGATCCCGATCAGGATCACGAAGCCCAGCATGGTGAGCACATCGAGCTGCTGAATCGGCGTCGTCACGTCGAACAGGCTCACCTCGTGAACGATGCGTAAGGCGACGAATCCTCCCACAGCCGCAAGCGGCACGGAGAACATGATCACGAAAGGGTAGGCAAACGACTCGAAGAGTGCGGCCATCAAGAGGTACGTAATGAGCAGGGCGAGAAAAGCACGCGACTGAAACAGCATGAGCGCAAGGTCCGGATTGACGGCCAGGAATCCCAGGGATACGAGGATGAACCCTCCGATGAAGACAAGCGTCGCGCCGCGAGCACCGGCGACGGCGCCGCCAACGCCTGTGGCTATGAGCACGGCGAGGATCAGCGAAAGAACGGACAGCCAGATCGGCAGCCCGAAGAGGCGAGGCTGACGGACGGTATCGCGGAAGTCGCCAATCAGTGCGCGCTGCGTCTGTGTTAGCCTGTCGGCCGTTCCCGCCAACGAAGTAATCACGTCCGAGTCGATTCTGCCGGCGGTTCGGAGCGGGGCGATGACTTCCTCTTCCAGTTCGCGCATGGTTTCTTGCAGGGGAACGCCCGTTTTGGGCTTGATGGAGAGCGTCACCGAATCCATTTCTTCGATGTGCGTGATTTCTTGTGGTGCGGTGGTTCGGTGAAACTGCACGGCGGATACTATCGGTACCACGTCACCGGTCGGCGTGACAATCGGAACCTGTCCGACGTCCTGCAGGTTGGCGCCTTTCATTCCCACAACCGTCAGCGCCAAGTCGATCTTGTCGCCGCGATCGTTGTATTCCCCGACAAATGCACCGTCGACGCACGCTCGGACGATGAACCCGACATCGTTGACGTCGAGGCCCAGGTCGGCCGCCTTCACGCGATCCGGGATGAGCTGCACCTCGGGGCGACCCTGATCGTAGTTGGCGGGGGTGGCCGAAGCGCGTCCGTATCCTGCTTCCCGCGCCTTACGCCGGACCTGACTTGCTGCCGCGACGACATGCTCATGATTGTCACTTCGAATCTGGATGTCGACCGTGTTCCCGCCGCGAAGACCGCCGCTCTGGAACAAGGAGGTCTGGTTGAACATGGTGAACACGCCCGGTACGCGACTCCCGGCGCGGTTCATGACGTGTTCGAGCGGCTTTACGACCGTGGGGTCCTTGGACGTGCAGCCCATGAAGGCACCGCCGCCGAATGAGACATAGAAGAAATTGTCGATCGGCGGCGGAAGGACCTCCTGAACCAGCTTTCCGTCCTTACCGTACGGAATGTGAACGGTGGGCAGATTGGCGGCCTCTTTGGAGCCACTCTTGGCCTCCCACATCGGGCGAACGCCGTCGGTTGGGTCGTTGGGGTCGCCGTCCTCGACCATCCTGGCCATGCGATCGAATTCCTGGATCGAATACCCCGGCGGGGAGAACAGAAATCCGAAAACGAGGTTCTGATTGCCGGTGGGCATGTACTCCGTGGCGGGCATCAGAAACCAGCTTCCGCCGATCGCGGCGGCGGAGATCCCGGCGACGATCGCGAGGCGTCGACCGACACTCGCGTTGATCGCGGCGACCATCGTCGAGACCTGCGTCGCCAACCACCAGGGCTTCTCGCCCTCCGTTTTCGCCTTCGATGCGCTGAAGAATTTCGATGCGAGTGGCGGGATCACCAGAATCGATACCATCAGCGAGAGGCCCACGGCTGACGAGATGGCGATGGCAATGTCTTTGAAGAGCTGACCGGCCTCCTCCTGAATCGTAATGACAGGAAGAAAGACGGCCATCGTCGTGAGCGTACTGGCCAGAACGGCGCCCCAGACCTCATGCGAGCCGTCGAGCGCCGCCTGTAGTCTCGACTTGCCCATCGATCGGTGACGGTAAATGTTTTCGAGCACGACAATGGCGTTGTCGACGACCATGCCGACGGCGAATGCCATCCCCGCCAGGAGCACCACGTTGAGGCTACGACCGAGCAGCGTGATGACGAAGAGCGTTCCGATCACCGAGATGGGGATTGCGGCTGCGATAATGCCGACCGCGCTAGCGCTTCTCAGGAAAACCATCAGGACGATGATGGACAGAAGACCACCGAGAAACAGGTTCTTCACGACCAGCCAGATGGCGCTCCAGATGTACGTCGTTTCGTCGTAGACCTGTGTCAGCTCCAATCCCAGCCCACGGGGCTTTAGGATTTCGCGATTGACCAGAGCGATCTGGCCCTTGAGATTCTCCATGGCTTTGATCACGTTCGCGCCGGTTTCCCGCCGGGCGGGCATGGCGATGACCTTGCGCCCTTTGCTGCGAACAAAGCTGACCGGCTTCTTGTACCCATCGATGACGGTGGCGACGTCGCGGATATGAACCGGACCGCCCGGTTGATAGGCGACGACGGCCTCTTCGATGTGTTCGATTGCCCTGAATTCGCCGACGGTACGATAGCTGGTTTGGTGTTTTCCGCCGGAGATTGTCCCGGCGGAAATGTTTTCGTTCTGACCTCTCAATGCACGTTCGACGTTGCGGAACGAGATCCCGCGCGCGGCGAGTCGATAGGGATCGATCTCCACCTGGATTTCTCGCTCGCGCCCGCCGTAGACTGCGATCTCCGCGATTCCCTCCGCTCGTTCGAGGATCGGTTTGACGTTGTCTTCGATGAACGTCTTGAGATACGCCACGTCTTCGCCGGCCTCGGCGTAGAGGATCATCCAGGCGATGGTCCGCTCCATGTCGTCGTCGGTCGCGCTCATGACCGGTTCGTCGACTTCTTCAGGATAACCCGTCACCTGGCGGAGCTTGTCGGAAACGTCTCGGTAGGCGGTGTCTTTATCGACGCTGACGGGAAACTCCAGCTTGACGATGCCTTCGTTTGCGCTCGCCGTTGACGTCATCTTCCGAAGATTGCTGACGTTCTTGAGCTGCTCCTCTTGCCGGTCGATGATTTCGTTCTCAACCTCTTGAGGGCTCGCGCCCGGCCAGCGCGTCTTCACCGTGATGACTGGGCGGTCGACGTCCGGTTTGAGTTGGATGCGCACCTCCGCAAGACTGAGCAGCCCGAAGAGCACGAGCAGGATGACACCGACGGCGACTTTGACCGGGTTCTCGATGGCGAATCGAATGACGCCCATCTACGCGCCCTCCTCGTCGGACGGCTTGCCGTGCGAACCGGGCATCGCCACGGCGGGCGGATTCCCCACCGGCGTGCCAGACTCGTCGACGATTTCGACGGGGGCGGGGAATGGCATGATGTACTCTGTTCCGCGTACGACCACCCCAGCGCCCGGACGCACGTTCCCGGAGGTGATGGTGATCCAGTCATCGACCTCGAGACCCAAGGTGACCGGCATGCGCATGCCGTTCATTCCTCCCTTGTGACCGGGCATGACCATTCCGACGTAGGAGATCCCGTCATGCTGTACGATGGCATCAATGGGAACGCACACCGCCTGTTGCGAAGGCCCCGAAGCGATCGTCGCCCGGGCGAACATCCCGCCGGCGAGCAAGCCGTCGGGATTCGCGACCTCGATCTGGACGGGGAAAGTCCGCGCGTTGGGGTCGGCCTTGCGCATGATACGTTTGATGTGCCCTTCAAAGGTCCGCTTGAGAGCGTCGATCTTGACGCGAGCCGCGTCTCCGACGACGAGGTAGGGCAACGCCGACTCCGGGGCGTCGAGGCGAACGAGCACCGAACTCAGATCGAGCATCTCGACGAGCGGATCACCAACGTTGATCCACTCGCCGATCTCAAACTGGCGTTCGACGATGTGGCCGCCAAACGGAGCGTTGATGATCGTTTTCCGCAGATCTGCTGCCATGCGATCAACGACGGCCTGCTGCTCATCGACATCGTAGCGCGCCTGGGCCTTGACCTCCGCCCTCGGACCTTCCGCGGCCAGGTTGTAGGCCGCTTCGGCGGCAATTCGGCGACGTTCCGCCGCGAGATAGTTGGCTTTGGTATCCTCAAATTCCTTTTCGTTGGACGTGCCGCGCGTGCGCAAGCCCTCGATTCTCGCCATCTCGAACTCCCATCGATCGTCTTCGGCGATGGCTTCATCAAGAAGGGCCTTGAAGCGGCGCAGCTCTTCCTTGCGTGTTCCGGCGAGGAGCTCTTCGTGTCGGGAACGAAGATTGGCGAGCTTGGCCATCTCCGCCGCAAGCGCGAGCGAACGCGTGTCGTCGTTCAGCTTGGCAATGACACCACCGCGCTGGATCAGGTCCCCCTCCCGTGCGGGCATTTCGGTGATCAGCCCGGCGATTTCGGAGCTGACTCGACTTCGGCGCAGCGGTTCGACCGTGGCGACAAGCGTGATCGTCGCCCTTGCGTCAATGATTTTGGCTCGCTGAACGACCACCTTTGTGGTGGGCATTTGTGCGTGTGCAGGTGCGATCGAGGCAAGCGACACCACAAGCGTAAGCACTACCGAGAGGGTCCGAAGCATGAGAAGCCCTTTGGCCGAGCCAGGGAGTTGTTCTCGACGTCGAAGCAGCCGCCGCTGGCGCAGTAAACCGGTTTCAGACTCGGCATTATAATCCTTCGGCAACTATTGTGAAGGTGAGGACATTCCGGAACGGGCCAGTTACACTGCGGACATGGTTTCGATGAAACGCCTGAAAGACGTCGCGGCCAATCTCATCTTTCCGTGTTACTGTAAATTGTGCGGGGGCGCGTTCGCAGATGTCGATCGATCACTGTGCTCCGGGTGCGCGGCGTTGCTCAGCCGGGAGCGGCGGACGCCCGCGTGTCCCAGATGCGCGGGAACGGTGGGGCCGTTCGAAATCCACGAGGGAAGGTGTCGCCGCTGCCGCGGGAGACGACCGGTCATCGTTGGAACGGCCCGTGTTTCCCCGTACGCCGAGCACTTCGCGCGACTGATTCGGTCGTACAAGTATCATGGACGTGTGGAGCTGGGGCCGCTGATGGGGGAGTGGCTTGCGGAGGCCGTCGAGTCCGCGCCGTGGCGTGCTCGGCTTGAGGCGATCGTGGCGGTTCCGACGCACTGGCGGCATCGACTGGGCCGACCACTCTACGCGGCGGAGGCCTTGGCGGGCGAGGTGGCCCGCCGGACGGGCATTTGGCAAGCCTCGGTGTTGCGCCGTGTGCGGGGCGGTCCGCACCAGATCGGGTTAAGTCAGGCGGATCGCGCCGCGAACGTGCGGGGCGCTTTTGCACTTCGCCGCGGTGCTTCGCTGGACGGTGCACGTCTCGTCCTGGTCGACGACGTGAAGACGACAGGCGCGACACTCAAGGAATGCGCGAATGCGCTTCGCCGCGGTGGGGCGGCAGAGGTCTATGCGGCGGTCGTCGTGACCGTACCGTTCGACGAGTCGGGGAATACAGTGATTTCGTCCATTTGAGTAGGGTATGACGATCAGCGGCTTGGCCAATCGGAGGAGAGGCCGACACTAGAAAACGGCCATTATCAGGAAGGCCGCCACAACCATCAAGGCGGCGATGACCCAGACGGGCCTCTTCCATCCGCCCTGCGGGTACACCGGAATGATCCAATCGCCGCAGTGAGGGCATTGCTGAGTGTCCTCATGCACTGATTGGTGGCAGGACGGGCAGAGAAGCAGATCATCCTCTTCGCCGCCTTCATCCTCGACCCATTCTTCATCCGGGAATTCGTCGACATCCATGTTCATTCATCGGAGGGCGGCGTGGCTTTGATGACCTCGATCATGGCTTTGAACTGCGGAGTGTCACACGCGTCGCAGAGTTCAAAGAGAACGCTCTCGACCGTTGTGACCCAGACGCCATCCTGGCGCATTCTGGCGAGCGATTGTTCTTCATCGATTCGGCCTCGCGATCCGATCGCGTCGGCACAGACGAAAACGTCGTAATCTCGACTTGCCAGGTCGAGGGCGGTCTGCTGCACGCAAACATGTGCCTCAATCCCGACCAAGATGACCTGTGGTCGATCGATGGCGAGCATTCTGTCCCGCACCTCCCGACAGGCCCATGCGCTGAACGTGAGCTTCTCGATCACGTTGACGTCCGTTGCCTGGAGACGCTGACGCACGGACTCGACGGTGGGCCCGATTCCCTTGGGGTACTGCTCGGTGGCGATGACCGGTAGTTCAAACGGACGACTTCCGTCCAGCAGCCTATGGGTGGCGGATACGATGGTGTCGTGATGGCGAATCAGAGGCAGCAGTTTCTCCTGGAGATCGATGAGCAGTAGTACCGCGCGATCCGGAGTGAGTTGATTGGCACGTCGCATGGCGTAGTGCTCCGCACCGCATCCGGCGAAGCCGGTATGACGATGCAACGGATGTTACGGCAGCCTTTTCGACCGGGGGGTGAGACCCGAGGCCTCATCCATTCGGTGACGGTGCGAGTGTAGGAACCTATGCGGTGGGGGTCAACGCGGCGGTCGCGTCGGCCCTCGAGGCTGTTTTCCGCGTGCGGCATGAGGCAGTTTCCGCTAGATTTCGAGCGCGACAACAACGAACAAGTATCGACATAGCGATGCTGGGCTGCCGTCGAGGGCATCACTATGCTGAAGATGGCGACGCCGTGTCTATTCGTCGGCGCCGCTTTATCGGGCCGATACGGCTGCGCTATTCGGCGGCGGGGAGACAACGACCGCGTCGCAGGTCCTTTGGCCCCGGTCATGTTCTGTAGAGGAGTTTGTATCGATGCGACGAATCGTCGGCCTGACGGCCTTGATGATGCTCAGCGGCGTTACCGTGCCGGCTTTGGCGGGTCCGCCGTCGGAGCGATTCACGCTGGGGCGTTATATGCCCGGCGACGTGTGGATGTACATTCACAGCGTCCACAATCCGGAACGGCAGTGGCTGGAGAAGGAATGGGCCGAGTTCTTCGAAGCACTCAAGACCAGTGGGATCGATCGCGACGTGGCGGGCCTGGTGCTGGGCTCTTTGGAGCAACAGCAGCGATCCGAGACGGAAGCGTCGATCGAAAAATGGACGAGACTTCTCCAGCACGTGCCGTGGAGTGATATCGTTTCCGCGGAGGTCGCCTACGGGCAACGCGTCGCGTCGGTGCCGGGCGCTTACGACTATTTCGTACTTACGAACTCCAGAAAGGGCGCCGGCGAGAAGAACGCGGCTGCGCTCGTGAAGATACTCCGTGAGCTTGCGGCGTTGTGCGACGAAATCCATGTGGTCCACGAGCAACAGGACGGCATCGACGTCTGGTCCATGACCAGCGGCGACCGGGGAATCAAGAACCTCGGATTCAGCCTCGAGTTGATCCGGAAGGGCGATGTCATCGGGTTGACGACGAATCCCGGGCCGCGCCGCGAGATTCTGGCATTGATGACCGGCAAGGCCGGCGTGAAGTCCATTCTCAGGTCGCCACGATTCCAGGAGGCCGTTTCCCAAGTCGCCCCCGCCGAGGACTTCGTCAGCTTCGTTGATGCCCGGCGGATCATTCGGGACCTGCGAGGACTCTTCGACCGAGCGGAGCACGGTGGTGCCCAGGGGCTGAACAACAAGGAGAATAAGGTCGCGTCCGCGGTGGCCAAAGCGCTGGAACATCTCGATGTTCTCGACTACGCCGTGACGACGGTTGAAACGCAAGATCGCCGTGAGCTTAGGCACGAGGTCACCAAGCTCCAAACGAGCAAGGCGAATTGCGCGGTAGCTTGCTGTGGGCTGGACCGAAAGCCCTTCACGAGATTCGACCAATTCGTTCCCGTTGACGCGCGTGGGTTCAAGCTCAGCGGTTCCATCCATCTGAAGAAGGCCTACGATTTTGCGACGGTCTTTGTGGCCGAGGAACTTCCCGACGGTGCCGAGTACATTGAGAAGTGGAGGGGCTGGCTCTCTTCGCTCGGGTTCGATCCTCAGCGTGATCTGTTCAGCTGGTGGAGCGGCGAGATGATCTCCATATCGCTCCCACGATCGATGGTGACGCCGTTCGGTGGCGGTGAGGATTGGGTCCTTTTGATACGGGTCAAGGATGCGGCCGTGGCCAGGGAGAAGATCGACGGCCTGCTCACATTTGCGAGCGGACTGACGCAGGGGCAAGGCCAAATGCTGACGGTCTCGCCGGCCAAGGTCGACGCGGAGGGTTTCCGTCAGGTCGTCCACCCGATGCTGGCGATGGCGGTGCGTCCGGTCGTCGGCATGAAGGGGGATTGGCTGATGGTCGGCTCGTCGCCGATCGCGGTGAATAAGTGCCTGGCGGTCGAATCAGGGAAGGCGCCGTCGATCGCCAAGAACGAGCGCTTCGCCCGGGAAGGGCTCGTTCCGAAGGGACCCGTGCTGTCGGCGTCGTTTACCGACACCTCTGACTATGGCGAGAAGATGGGTGCGGAAGTCGGGATGGCGGGCATGTTGGGGGCGATGGCGACCGGAATGATCCAGGGGGAGGAAGCGGCGCCGTTCCGCGACGTTTTCCAGAAAATGATGGGCGTTGTGACGAAACTCGGGCCGGTCGTTCGCACGCTCGATTTCTACAGTTCCGAGGCAGCCATCACGACGTACGATGGGAAGTCAATCGTTCGTACGGAGCGCGTCGTGACCTACAAGCCGCCGAAGGGTGACGACTCGAAGACCGCGCAGGCCCCGTAAGGCTCGCGCCGACGAACGACGCGACGGCGTCGCTACTTCGGTGCCGAGGATTTGCCACGGGTCGCGTCACGGCGGGTGAGCACGCGGATGACGGGCGTTCCCTTCTGTCTTTCAACGCGGGCACTGCGTTGCCCCGTCAGGAGTTCCTCCAGCATCATTCCTACGGCATCTCCGCGCCATCCCTTCAAGAGCTCGATCTTCCGCCGACCGGAACCGGAGAGGCCGTCGGAGCACGAGCGAACGATCTCTCGAATCGATTTCTTCGTAGCCAGCAGCCCGTAGGCGATTTCATTTTCGACGCAATAGCTGCGCAACACGCCGGTGACGAGCGCGACTAGGGCGGCTTCGGCGGGTGTTTCCGCCTCGCGAGGTTCTGCCTTAGGCCATTGCTCGGGCGGCGTCTCCATCGCGGTTCGGACTATGCCGCAGGCGGCTCGGGCGTGCTTTTCGCTGAGATTGAGCCCCCGCAAGTCGCGCAAGTCGCGCACCGTGGTCAGTTCATGCTTGGCGATGGCCACGAGCAGATGGTCTTTGAGCAGGGCCCGGACCGGTCGGTCCAGTTTCTGGGCGACCTGTTCCCGCCAGGCCAGCAGCTCTTTCAGGATGACCACTTGGCGTCCGCGAAGCGACCCTGAACCACGTACCCGGAGCAGCTTCTCTTCCTCGGCGCGTCGGTAGAGTGACATGTCCTCGAGGTTGCGGAACTCCTCCTTGACCCAGTCCAGACGGTGCTGACGCGTGAGCCGTTCGTCGAGATTGTCCTTGACGGCGAGCAGGTGACAAACGTCTTCCGCACCGTAGCGAACCTGAGCGGGCGAGAGCGGACGCTTGCGCCAGTCGGTGAGCGTCTTGGACTTGTGGAGACGAATGTGCAGCGTGGTCTGGACGAGTTTCTGGAGACTGAGCGGATACTCGTATCCGGCCAGGCCGGCGGCCACCTGGACATCGAAGACTTTGCGTGGCACCTGCCCGGCATGCTGGACGCAGATGGCCAGATCTTCCTGCCCTGCGTGGACAATGGTCTCGACCTGTTTGTCGCACACCAAGTCCCAGATCGGGCTCAGATCCAGTTTTAGAAACGGGTCGATGACGACCGCGGAACGCTCGGAGGCGATCTGCACCAAGCAGACTTCCGCCTCGAAGCGGTCCTCCATGACGAACTCCGTGTCGAAGGCGAACCGCCCGGCTCGGCGGTACTCCTGGCAGATGTCGTCCAGCTGACTCTGCCGTTCGATTGTAATGAATTCAGGCATCGAGCGTCGTTGACTCACATGTATCTCCCAGGGCGTTGTAGGACGGACCTATTCAATCGGCGCGGCCGCCCGCTGTAAACCCGTCTTGGGCTCTTACTTGCGGGACCTCGCCTCGAACCGGGCAAGGCGAGTCGGTCGCAGGGCGACCGGAGTTTCGGCGAGGACCTCGAGGGGAGCATGAAATTGACAGGTCGATTGCCCGATTTGGGTGAATGGATACAATGCTGCTGCAGCGGTCCCGATCATCATGGTGGCAGCGCGATCGATATCGGCTAGGGCTGGACGGCGGCTGCCTTGTGAGGAGATGAATGGCAGAAACGACCGAATTACCCGGTGAGAAGATCGTCAATCACTCGCTCATCGACGAGATGCAGGATTCGTACCTGACCTACTCGATGAGTGTCATCATGGCGCGCGCGCTGCCCGACATTCGGGACGGGCTGAAACCGTCCCAGCGGCGCATTCTGGTCGCCATGAACGACCTGAACCTGGGCCCGCGCGCGCAGACGAAGAAATGCTCGAAGATCAGCGGTGATACGAGCGGCAACTACCACCCACACGGCGATGCGGTGATCTACCCGACGCTCGTTCGTTTGGCTCAGCCCTGGAATATGCGCCAGACGCTCATCGACGGTCAAGGAAACTTCGGATCGATCGACGGCGATCCACCGGCCGCCATGCGGTACACCGAAGCCAGGATGACCCACGCCGCAACCGTTCTGCTCGACGACATCGAATTCGACACCGTCGACTTCGTTCCCAACTACGACAATTCGAGGCAGGAACCGACCGTTCTTCCTGGAAAGTTCCCGAATCTGCTGGTCAACGGTGCGACAGGCATTGCGGTCGGTATGGCGACGAATCTTCCGCCGCACAATGTGGCGGAAGTCTGTTCGGCAATCCTCGCGTTTATCGATAATCCCAAGATCTCGCTGGCGGATTTGCTGCAGATTCTCCCCGGTCCGGACTTCCCCACAGGCGGCCAGATTTGCGGCCAACGGGGGATTGTCGATGCCTACAGCACGGGGCGCGGAAGCATCACGATGCGCGGACGCTGCCACGTCGAGGAAGGACGCGGAAACAAGAACACGATCGTGATCACGGAGATTCCGTACGGCGTATTGCGAAGCACAGTCACGGAGAAGATCGCGGAGGCCGTCAAATCGGGCACGATCAAAGACGTGGCCGCAGTAAACGATGCCTCGGACCGAAAGCACGATGTGCGGATCGAGATCGATTTGCGCGGCGGTGCCAACGAAGACGTGATCATCAATCAGCTCTTCCAATTCACGCCGCTGCAATCGAACTTCCATATCATGAACATTGCGCTGGTGGGGCGACAGCCCCGCACGCTGACGCTTCAGCAGATGATCGGACTCTACGTCGACCATCGCAAAGACGTCATCCAGCGGCGGACGTACTTCCTGCTTCGTCGGGCGAAGCAACGGGCGCACATCCTTGAGGGCTTGCTCTTGGCCGTTGGAGATATCGATGCGATCATCGAACTCATCAAGAAGTCACCCGATCCGGCGGCAGCCAAAGAGGCCTTGATGGCAAGACCGCTCCGCCTGATCGAGCACGCGACCTTGCGAGGGCTGCTCCCGGCCCTCTTTGTCGAGCGGTTCTCGCGTACCGATCACCACCTGACCGGCGTTCAGGCCAGTGCGATCCTCTCCATGCAGCTCCAGCGATTGACCGGGCTCGAACTGGAAAAGCTCGCCCGTGATTACGCGAAACTCGTTGAAGAGATCGAGGGCTACGAGGCCTTGCTTCATGACGAAAACCTGGTTCTGGGCGTTATCCGGGGTGATGTGGAGGATATTCGCCAGCGTTTCAGCGGCAAACGTCGGACGGAGATCGTCCAGGCCGTCGGCGATTTCAGCATGGAGGAACTCATCCCCGACGAGCAGGTGGTCGTCACGATCTCTCGTGCGGGGTATGTCAAGCGGACGGACATCGACAGCTACCGAAAACAAGGGCGGGGCGGGAAGGGCGTTCGCGGAGGTGCTACCAAGGAAGGCGACTTCCTGGAGCGCATGTTCGTGGTCTCAACGCACGACTACTTGCTCTTCTTCACCGATCGCGGCCGGGTTTATTGGGCACGTGTCTACGACCTCCCCGTGATGAGTCGTACGTCGCGAGGCCGGTCGATTGCGAATCTCCTCCGAATGCAGCCCAGCGAAGCGCATCGTGCGGTGCTTCCCGTCAAGGAGTTTGAAGAGTCGTACGTGTTCTTTGCCACGCAGAACGGCACCGTGAAGAAGACGCCGATGGCCGCATTCAGCCGGCCGCGCCCGAGCGGCATCATCGCCATCACGCTCGATGCGGACGACTCGTTGATCAACGTCGAGCGCACAACCGGCGAGAACGAGATCGTTCTTGGCACGTCGGATGGAATGGCGGTGCGCTTCGATGAAGGCGATGTTCGCGCCATGGGGCGGGGCGCCAGAGGCGTACGAGGAATGACGCTCGGCGCTGACGACCGCGTCGTATCGATGGTCGCCATAGACCCAGACGGCTCGCTGCTGACGATCTGCGAAAACGGTTTCGGAAAGCGAACCGGCGTCGAAGAGTACCGAAAGACGCGGCGCGGCGGTAAGGGTGTCATCAACATCAAGACGACCGAGCGGAACGGACAAGTCGTCAATCTCCAGGCCGTCAATGACGACGACGAGCTGATGATGATCACCGCCGGGGGCATGATGCTGCGAACCGACCTCTCCGCCGTTCGAGAAATTGGGCGTGCCACGCAGGGCGTCCGGCTGATCCGCCTCAAAGACGGCGACCGGGTGGTTGCGGTAGCCAAACTGGCTTCTGAGGACACGGAGGACGAATCTGACGCGAACCGTCCAGACTCGGGGAGCGATTCGGCCGAAATGGCCGATAAGGAAATCGGAGGGGATGATGTCGACGTCTCCGGCGACGAAACCGCCGATGACGAGAAGGGTACAAGTTAGGACGCCGGGTCCCTCGTGGCGACCGACATCGTCCGTCGGGTGGCGTGAGTGTGCGACCCCGGGCAAGACAAAGTGGTGAGGTGGCTGGAATGAAGAAACGAGATTGTGTTTTACAGGGATTGGCGCTGAGCAGCCTGCTTCTGGCCGCAACCCCAACCGCACCGGGGCAGCAGGTTATTTCGGGCGGAACGGCGTTCGACAATCTCAGCTCGGCCGCGGGGCGGGCGCCGGGCAACTTGGTCAACGCCGGCGTTGCGCGGGCCATGGAAGCCGCTGATCGGGGTCGCGCTCAGCCGAACATCACCGAAACGGTCGATACCAGTGCCGGTCCGCAGGCCCGGTTCCTCGCCGACGCCGTGGCGGTCTTCTTCCGGGAATTCAATGAGCTGCTCGCGTTTTTTGGGAACCAGTTGGCCGTCCGGTCCGGGCTTTCTCCGATCTTTGAAACGAACGACGCCTCGGCGGCGACAGGCTCGACCTCGTCGGGGGATTCCACTCCCGACGATTCGGTGCAAGAACCGGATGATAGTTCAACGGGTACCGATCGGGACGCCGGCGGCGGTCGAACCGGACGCCGGAAAACCGGGATTCGTTGACCGCTGGAAAACGAGGACCGTGACGACCCGCGCGCGGATCGGGTGAACGGGGCGACATGACGAATCCTAGAATCGCGATTGTCTTCGGGAGTGACTCCGATTGGCCGGTGATGGAGCGCTGCGTCAAGCAGCTTCAGGCCTTCGACGTGCAACCCCTTGTCGAAGTCATGAGCGCCCACCGCAATCCCGACCGTGTTTGCGAGTTCGCGCGCCAGGCGGAAACGAACGGCATCGAGGTGATCATCGCCGCAGCCGGGATGTCCAACGCGCTCGCGGGAGCGGTGGCCGCCCATACCTGCCTACCCGTGATAGGGATTCCACTGGTCAGTGGATCGCTACAGGGCTTCGACGCGCTACTTTCGACGATCCAGATGCCTCCGGGTATTCCCGTTGCTTGCGTCAGCGTCGGTGCACCCGGTGCGACGAACGCTGCTCTACTGGCTATTCAGATTCTCGCCCGCCATGACGATCGCCTGGGTGAGGCGTACCGGGTCTTCAAATCCGAGCAAGCCCGAAAAGTCGAGACCAAGAACGACGCACTCCAGAAGAAAATCCAGAAATGACCGTGTCATCATTCCCCAGGACCGTCGAATGGGTAGGGGGGATCGACGGCTTTGTCCGCATGATCGATCAGACGCGCCTCCCGCACGAACTTGTGATGCTGGAGTGTCGGGATACGAAGGCCGTTTGGGAGGCGATCAAGCGTCTCAGTGTCCGTGGTGCCCCCGCCATTGGAATCGCCGGTGCCATGGGGGCCGCGCTCGGGATTTTGAATCACGCCGCATCGGATCGTGCGTCGTTGCTCGAGGAACTTGACCGCGTATGCGACTATTTGGTGGGCTCGCGCCCGACGGCCGTCAACCTCGCGTGGGCGCTGGAACGCATGAAGGCCTGCGCCAGGAACTCGCACGAAGCGGAGGTTTCCCGCCTCAAGGAATCTCTTCTGGCCGAAGCGATCCGAATTCGCGATGAAGACGCGGAAATGTGCCGCGCGATCGGCCAGTTCGGAGAACCTCTGATCACCGAGGGATGTCGCGTTCTTACCCACTGCAACGCGGGTTCGCTCGCCACCGCCGAATTCGGTACCGCCCTGGCCCCGTTCTACGTCGCCCACCAGCGGGGACGCCGCTTCAAGGTTTATGCCGACGAAACCAGGCCGCTGCTGCAAGGCGCACGGCTGACCGCCTGGGAGCTTCAGCAGGCCGGAATCGATGTTACCGTTCTCTGCGACAACATGGCCGGAGCCTTGATGCAGAACGGCGGCGTCGATCTCGTCATTACGGGCGCCGATCGGATCGCAGCCAACGGCGACGTCGCCAATAAGATTGGCACGTACAGTGTGGCTGTCATCGCTCAGGCTCACCGGATCCCGTTCTACGTCGCCGCGCCGAGCAGCACCTTCGATTTGTCGCTTCCCGACGGTAGCGGAATCCCGATCGAGCACCGTGACGCCGACGAAGTCCGCTCATGCCTCGGTCACCCGATCGCGCCGGCGGGGGTGGAGTGCTATTGCCCGGCCTTTGATGTGACGCCTGCACGCCTGATTCGCGGGATCATTACCGAGAGGGGGGTCATCTCGCCGTTGGGAACGGAAGTCATCGCCCGCCTGCTCGGCGAGAAATCGTCGACCTAGCCCTTGCCTGGACAGCAAAACGCGACAAGAATAGGTCTGACGGTAATCAAGGGAATGTCGTTTACCCAGAGGAAACATCGTATGCGTACTCGTTCTCGTGCTCGTCGGGTGGCTGTGGGCGGTCTGCTGCTGCTGGCCGGCGGTGGATTGTGGGCCGGTCCGGGGTCCGGCTGTCTCAACTTTGCCGCCGAATCGGCCTTGTCCGCGGCGGATTTCTGCTTCATCTTTGACTGCACGAACGGGATCTTCGGCGGTGTCGTGGACCCCTGTGCCTCGACCGGAGGCCGAGTGGGGGACGAGTTGTTGGTAGACTGCCCATAGGCGACCAGATCGCGGGCGCGAGCGATTCTGTCTGTTTGCAGGATGCACCGGTGTTGCCGGTCGCCTGAGTGATTCTTTCGGAGAGTATGACGTTATGAGCAACGGTTGGGCCGGCAGTCGACGGTGGTACAAGACACTCGCGAGTTACTCGCTGGGTGGCGTCTTCATTCTCAGCTTCCTGGGTGACTGCGACAACAGCCTCGTCCAGCTTACGCGTTTTGTCGAACCGTGCGGCACCGTGTTCGCCAACTGTCAGCCCGGTGACATTCAAGTCAACGCGGCCGACGTCGGCGACTTCTGCGTCGATCCGGCCTGCAGCGTCCCCGGCGGATGCGGCAACCTCGAGCAACCGCTCGGCACGATTACCGACATCTGCCCCTGAGCCGCGGGCGGAATGAAATCCCGACCCCCTGTCCCGCGGGCCTCAGTCCGCGCGAACGCTGCAACCGGGTGGCATGGCCAAGCAAAGCGCCGCCATGTCATTCCCGCGCGCCTCACCCCGCGCAAACGCTGACCTAACTCACGCTCGCGGCCCGCTGAAGAACCACACGAAAAGACGGTGATCATCCAGATCGATGTCCCCGTCCTCGTCGAGGTCGCCCTCCATTGCGCTGCCGCCGAACTCGTACGCACCCATGTCCACCGTGACGCCGGAAAGCGATCCACCCGTATCCTCCGTCGCCGAATCATCGACCCCGCGGGCTCCGCCGGCCAGGTCGCCGAACAAGCCCGCCGGCACAGCCGAAGTATCACCTGCGTCAATGCAGGGCGACCCCGGCATCAGCCGCGAGTCATGCTGATCGACGTCCACAAACAGAGGTTCCGCCGAAAGGTTCCCCTCGCCCGCGCCGGACCATCCGCCGCGAGCGTTGGTGTAGTCCACGGTGCTGCCCGCGCTCCCCACGTCGACGATCGGCGCACCACCCGCGCCACAGACAATCGAGTTCAGGATGGAGAGCTGCGCTCGATCCCATCAAGAAGAACTCGCTGCCCAGCTTTGCCGTGTCTTGCATCGAACAGAACATGACATCGGTGACACCTCGATCACTGAACATGCCTCCACCGTACGTGGCCGCGTTCGAACTGAAGACGGTGTTGATGAGGTTGGCTGTCGATTGCTGGCGAAAAGGCATGCCGTCGCGATAAGGGGGCCGAAACTCTGGACTGCGCCGCCCGATCGATCGGCGTTGTTTCCACGAAATGAACACGCGGTCAGCGACAGAGGAGATGCGTACGCAGAAGGCCCGCCTCCGTCGTGAACCATACCTGCCCCGCCGCCCGGCGTCATGACGGCGCCGTCGTGATCGACCTGTTGAGAGGGCGGGATAGCGATTACGTCTTGCCTGCGTCCGTCAACGCTATTCGCCCGGAACACAGAATTGGAGATCGTGAGGTGACTGTCGTAGTTGTACATGCCGCCGCCACCCCAGGTCGCTTCGTTGTTCGAGAACTGGCAATGTTCGACGACCGCATGACTTCGCCCGTTCTGCATTCCGCCGCCATAGTCCCCCCGGTTTCCACGAAATGTGCAGCGACGCACCGTCGGGCTGCTGTCGACATTCTTCATGCCGGCGCCATAGGTATCATTGCCACTTCCGGTGATCGTGAATCCTTCGAGCACCGTATTCAGCCCCTCTGCGCTCTGACAAACGACCGCAGAGGCACCACCCTGCGCATTGATGGCCGTCACCTCGGCCCCGTCGGAACTGTGAAGCCAGATGGCCTTGCCGAGAAAATCGATCGTCTCGAGGTAGGTACCCGGCGCGACGACGATCTCGCCGCCGTCGCCAGCCGCGCCGATCGCCGCCTGAATGGAACAGTACGCCTCCGGCGCGAGAGGTGGCTCCTGCTGCGGACAGTTGTCATCGTCCACGTAGCAGATCGCCCTTTGTCCCAGGGCGTAACGAGTTGGCCCTGCCTCACGGTCGGCCTCGGAAGACCGCTCTGCGCGCGCGTGGGGCGGAAACAAGATCCACACCACCGATACTGTGTACAAGGCCATCCTACATCTACATCTTCTCCCAATCTCTGAGCGTGTCATGGTTCTCTGTCTCCGGTAAGGGTATGAAAAGATATGGCATGAGGCCGACAAACCGAGCGCGAAGGTACTACGGAGGTGTGTCGGTGGGGATCGAGTGGCTGTGGCGATCACCCGATGATTGCCACGCCGAGTAAACTGAGTCAAACGGAGATCAGAAAAAAGCGGTCAAGAAACGCGCCGCCGCCGGCTCGATGTCCGTGATAGGCTCGCCGGGGCCGACGAGACCACGCGCCTGCCATTCCGCGTCGGGACGGACACAGCCGGGCACCGTCTGTTCGCCTCACAACTTCTCAACCCCCTGGCGCCCGGCTCATCCGGGCAGCATCGACCTGGCCTCTGCCATTCTCGTACAGCGAGACCAGCCGATTTCCGGTGATGTGAAGGGTAAGCCGCTCCATCAAGAAAGGTGGTCTGCGGAGTGCAGATTGCGGATCGGACTCTTCTCCCGATCCGCAATCCACAAACCGCGTTCGTCGATCACGCATCCATCCTGGTCGCGCGATCGCTTCTCCTACGGACAAACAGGCGGGGGAACCGGCAAAGGTCCGGCCGCACAGCCCTCACCGACGTTTTCGCCGTCGGTACAGATGCCAGGTCCGGTGAGGTTCTCATTGAGGATGCAGGCATCGAAGTCATCCACGTCACAGTCCCCATCCAAGTCCCCAGGTACCGTGCCATAGAACGGACTGGCTGAATCGGTCACGATATTCGCTCCGGCCGGAGTGAAATCGCAGACGTCGACCTCGTCCGGTACACCGTCTTCATCGGTGTCGTCATCGCAATCATCCGGGTGGGCGTCGCCGTCACAGTTCGGCTGATCGTCGCAGACATCACCCACGCCGTCCATATCGCAGTCGGCCTGGTTCGGGTCGAGCAGGTCGGGGCAATTGTCGCAGGCGTCGCCATAACCGGGGTAACCGTTCCCGCCCGTGGTATCCGTCAGGCATACGTCATTGGGCACCGGGCATACGTAGTATTCACCGTATAATGGCCCACAGAGAGCGCCCGTGATGGCGCAGACGGCATCGGAATCGAATTGCGCGTCGTTGTGGTCGCTCGGGCAATTGTCACATGCGTCACCACGAGTATCGGCGTCCTGGTCGCATTGCCCACCCACAAGCTCTCCGTAAGCCGGAATCGGGTTGATCTCCCCGTCGCCGTCGCAATCCGTGTCCGCCGTATTCCTAGGGTTCACTTGGAGGACACAGTTGTCACAGTGATTCCCCACTCCGTCGTACTCGTCATCTTCCTGATCCGGGTTATACCAATCGGGGCAGTTGTCACAGACTTCCGCGATGCCATCGCTGTCACCTCCGTCGACGCAGGTGGTACCTGCGCCGGCCGCCACGCCGTCGCAGCAGGTGGTGTCGAGTTCCTCGCACGCACTCCCCGTGCAGCAGGCCTGAATAGCGCCTGAGCAGGCTGATCCCTCGCCGCGAGGCGTACCGCCCTGTGAAGTACAGCTACTCGGCGTCAGGTTCGCACAGGTGCCGTCCGGCAGGCAGCACGCCTCCGGTTGGGGGGGTATGCACACCGTGCCGGATCCTCGGGGGGTCCCCCCGAGGTCCTGGCAACAACGAGGGTCAATGTCCCAGCATACCAATTCGCATGGCCAAGTCGCGCAGAGCGGGGGATATAGGTCGCACGCTTGCGGGGACTGGCATCCACCGATGTGGCAGAAGTCGGGTGGACCGCAGCAGACATACGCCGGTAGATTCGTGCATTCACCGGTGAGTCCGTCGCAGCACGAATTCCGGCGGATATCTGGGACGATCTGCTCGGTGACCTCGGCGCTTGGTTGAGACTCCTGTTGCGCCTGAGCCGTGCCTGCAGTGAACGCCACAAAGGCGAGGCTCAGGGCCAGGACCGCCGACGTTGCGCCTCGACTACACCCACTTGATCGTTTCAATCCGGTCTTTTGAAGAATCTTCACAACTGTACCTCCGTCCAAATTGTTGGTTCATAAACGACAGACGCACTCTCAAAAAAACCTTACGCGATCGACGCTTTGCAGGAACGGCTCGCCATGGCGGGCCGCGTGCAAGACAGGGGGAGTGGGTGCCGTCGTTACAGCCATCAAACGTGCCGGCGACGCAACGTAGGCCGTTGGAGGACGCCACTGCGTCAACGACGGAACGCAAAGAAGAGAAGATCAGATCACCGAACGGGCACCAGTGGCTAGGCTGGGTCGTGTCGCGCTTCGCCACCGGCTGATGGTTCCGGGCGAATCCGGAGGATGACGCGATTTCGCAACCGCTCAACTCAGGCCCTCCTGCAAGAAACAGGCTCCCAACATTATGTTCGTGCAAGTCCCGTACTTCGGCGCTGAACGAAAGCGGCTGGCCGGTTCTGACCTCCGCGCAAGCAGGTGTTCAGCCGTCTGCACAATTCACGTTAGATACCACCAATGATGTCGTCCTGCCCCCGTTGGTGCAACAGTCGTTCTGCGAGGCAGTGTCGCAGTTGGTCCCTGGATGGCCCACACCGGAGGGAATGAATGCGAAGTGTCCGCGTACTCCGGGGGCGTTACGCAGCTGAGCGACGTCTGCGGCCGGCGATGGGTCGGCTGGCAGTGAAACGCCTCCTCGCTGACATCGAGCTTCGGGCAGATCTGACCGATTGTCGGACCCATGGCTAGCATGCCGTCCGCTTCGCTCAGCCCAGTGATGACCTATGCGGTTCTATGCTGCCTCCGTTTCAGATTGAGCCTTCGTGCCCGGTTCCCGGACAGTAGAGACTCTCATTATGAATGCGTAAACTACCCGGGGAAGGACCAGTTTTCTAGGGCGGTGGACAGGTGTTCTTCGCCGATGTCTTTTGGGAAACTCCACAAAATGGCGCTGAAACAGTGACCAACGTGTTCACGGGGATCCTGTCAGACCTACACAGGATGTGTACTCCAATGAATCAAACTCACCGTCTTCTTGCCTCGAACGCCGTAACTGCATAGTAATCAAGGAGTTACGACGCTCCTGGCGTGTTCTGGAGACCGCTCCACCCGGCGCCACACCTGGCCCGACACTCCTTGAATCCACTGAGGAGCACGGCATTTCCACACTCGCCGAAACCGGAGCCGTACGAAGTCAGTTCGTCTGAGCAGTAAACTCGGCGCAAACCCCAGCGCCGGCGCACGTTGAACGCCCTGCGCCACAGAGACTTCGGCTGACGAGCCCAATCCCACCGGCGGTGATCTGGACGTGTTCCGTGACGCCGTGGCTTGATGGCTGCGTTTTCTGCGGGGATTCGCCGAAGACGACAGTGTGGCAATTCACCCAAGTCGCCCAAGCCGCCCCAATATACGCGTCGTCTCTGCCGCCTCGCCCCCGGGCCAAGTTCATCTTTCCGGCGCCATGGATCGTCCGATCGACCTTCTGTGGCCTGAACGGCAATGAGCAAGACATACACAACGCCGGTGGGACCTGCGAGACGATTCTGCGCTGGCACCTGCTTGTGATCTCCGAGCGTTTCATGGGTTTTCGTATCCTGTAGGTATAAGTCATAACGCCGACAATCTGCGCGAGAGGACACGACGGACGTGGTTCGGTGGGGACCGGGAAACTGCGACGATCACACCATCATTGGCCCACCGGGTGAACCGGGTCAAAGTTGGCTCAGAAAAGACCCGTCAACCTGACGTGGCAGTCAACGTAGATGAGCGACCCGTTGGCCCGGTATAGCCCCCAGGGAAGAGCCGGTAATCCTCAAGGTCGGTGTCGCAGTCCTCGTCGATATCACCGAGAGGTCGACCTTGCAGGTCGGTGCGAGCTCCCATCGGCGTTTGGGCGCACGAGTCCCCGGGATTGGGGGCGCCGTCACCGTCGACGTCATCGTCGCAGGCGTCACCGAGTGTGTCGCCGTCAAAAGCCCGCTGCTCGGCGTTCGGAGCCTCCGGGCAGTTGTCGCACCTTCAGCCGCTTCGGAAACCTGCACCGCGATCGTCGACTCATTTTTGGTGCTATGCGCGCAGATCATTCGGACGAGGGCATCCGCTCGATCATCATGATTGCACGCGCCACCCACATCACTTGAGACACCGCACGACGCATTTCGACGGAAGAAATCCCGACGCGTGCACCAACAATCGCTCTCCCGTATGCTGTTCCCATGGATCGCGACGAAGTCTGCACCCGGTTTCTCGATTCCGTCGAATTCGAACTCTATCCCTTTCAGGAGGAGGCTCTGCTCGCGTGGTTTGAAGCGGAGGCGGGACCACACGGTGGCGGCGGCGTACTTATCACCGTTCCGACAGGCATGGGAAAAACGCTCATTGCCGAAGCCGCCATCTTCGAAGCCCTCCACACCGGCCGGCGGCTCTACTACACCACACCGCTCATCGCCCTGACGGACCAGAAATTTCGCGAGTTCCAGCAGAAAGCCGAGGACTGGGGCTTCCCCCGCGATCAGATCGGTCTGGTGACGGGGAACCGCCGAATCAACCCCGATGCCTGCGTGCGTATCGTCGTAGCCGAGATCTTGCTCAACCATCTCATCGCCGAGGACATGCCCTTCGACGACGTCGGAGGGGTCGTCATGGACGAGTTCCACTACTTCAACGACTTCGAGCGCGGCGTCGTCTGGGAACTTTCGCTGACCCTGCTTCCCAAGCACATCCGTCTGATGCTCCTCTCAGCCACCGTTGGCAATCCCGTCGAGTTCGTCGCCTGGGTGAAGAAAGAACACGACCGAACGCTACGTCTCGTCCAAAGCGACCAGCGACGCGTCCCACTCGAGTATGTTTGGGTGGCGGACAAACTCTTGACCGAGCAACTCCCAGCCATGGTCACCAAGGACGACGCCGAAAACCGATCCCCGGCCCTGGTCTTCTGCTTCAACCGTGATGAGTGCTGGGACGTGGCCGAGCGTCTGAAAGGCCTCAAGCTGATCGACCAGCCCACGCGGCAGCGCATCGAGTCACAGCTCGACAAAGACGACTTCGCCGTCGGCGCCGGTATCAAGCTCAAGCAAATGTTGATCCGGGGCGTCGGCGTTCATCACGCCGGCATCCTGCCGAAGTACAAAGAGGCCGTCGAGGCACTCTTCCTCGACAAACTTATACCGTTGGTCGTCTGCACGGAGACGCTGGCCGCCGGAATCAACCTCCCGGCGCGATCCGTCGTCATCAGCACACTGATGAAGGGCAAGCGCGGCGAGAAGAAGCTCATCGCGCCCTCCGCCGCCCATCAGATGTTCGGCCGGGCCGGTAGACCGCAGTTCGACACGCATGGATATGTCTACTCGCTGGCCCACGAAGACGACGTCAAGATCGACAAGTGGCGCAGGAAGTACGACCTGATCGACCCCAACAGCAAAGACCCGAGTCTGATGCGGGCTCGAAAAGATCTCGAACGAAAGAAACCGTCGCGACGAAAAACCGAGCAGTACTGGACGGAAGGCCAGTTTCGAAATCTGATCGAAGCCGGGTCCGCGAAGCTCGCCAGCCGTTCGATGATTCCCTACCAGGTGCTCATCTACCTGCTCACCTCCCGTGGCAGTCTGCGCGCCGTGCGCGAGGTGTTGGCGAAGCGATTCAACACCCCCGAGCGACTCGCCAAGTTCCAGGATCGCCTCGATCACATGATCAGCAACCTCGCGCGGTTCGAGTATTTGACCAGGGCGGAAGACGACGATCACGTCACGCTCAACGAGCGCATCCATCAGCTTACCGTCTTCCGAAGCGTCGATCCGCTGTACGGTGCGTTCCTCGTCGAGCAGCTCTTACGAGGCAGCTTCGACGAGAAAGTCCAGGCCCTCGAATCGGTTCTTCAGATTCCAACCGCCATCGAACGAAAAGTGCGCCTCGACGAGAGGGAACCCGGACCGGCCCAGGAGCAGGTCGTCCAACCCCAGCTCATCCACCGAGGTCTGGTCATCGTCGATCCGGAAGAGGGTGTGAAAGCCGTCAATGACGATCGCATGGTCGACTATTGGGACGACGACGAGAACTGGGTCCCGCCGCTGTCGTTCCCCGAGATGCTCAAAATGCTCTTCGATGCGCGGCTCGAAACACCCGAAGACATCTGGGTCCAGCCGAAGTGGATCTCAGGAGGAATCTTCGATCACGAAGGCGACTTCTACAAGTACGTTCGCGCGAAGGACCTCGTCAAGAACGAAGGCCTCATCCTTCGTCATCTCTTGCGGCTCATCATTCTCGCGGGCGAGTGTCAGACCCACGCCGACGGTGACCCCGACTACGAACGAATCGGCGAGTTGGCAACGGGCGTCTGCCGGCAGATCGACCCGAGTTACACAGACCGCTTCCTCGAGAGCGATCAGCAGGCAAGAAGTCTCTCGCCGATCTAAACGTTGCGCAGCCCGCACCTCCTGGAGCCAAAACGCCTTCGTCCAGACTATTCCGTCTCGAGCGGATCCGTGTCAACGCAGTCCTCGTACGACGGCCTGCCGCCGCCACTATGAATCAACTGCGTCCGAACGAACGCCTGTGGCAGTGTATCCTTCTGCCATCCGTTTCCCCGTACCGTGATGCATCGCATGCGCTGCGAACGATCAATGTCGTTCGCGAACACGATCTCGCTCCGATAGTGATGAGCAAATCCGTTCGCGTCTTCGGTGCCTTCGAGGTAGAGCTTATGGAATTCGGCATGACCATCTACGAACGAGCGGTTGTAGGTCCAGTCCACGCCATGCCAACCACGCAGCGTTTTCGTCGGCCCGGGATCCACGCCCTCGCCGATCCACTTACAGCCACCGCCGTCCGTCGGGTCGTGGTCTGCGTCCAGCTCGCTTCGACAAGACCAGGCCCATCGACCGATGTTCTCCTCGAAATACACGGTCCGTGCCGGCGTCACGATCCGCGACGTCGGACGCATATACGGCGAGTTGCTGCCCATCTCGCTGATGTCGAATTGCGGTGTCAAGCGACCGTTGACCGTCACCACCATGAACACATTGGCGGCATAGCTGTTTCCGAAGTGGTCATACGACGACCGGTCGCCATGGGCCACCCAATCCGGACAATGCGCGCCCCGAGGCGCACCGTCGTCGCCGGGGCAGCGAAAAAGACCGAGATCGAGCTGCGTATCCCGGGTGCCCTGCGATCGGTCGAACCGGCCGCTGGTTCGGACCTCTTTGAATCCGCCTGGATACAGCAGAGCGTTCATCGGGCGCGAAGCCGGACCGAACCCCGCCTTGCTTCCGTACTTACTATTGAGCGGATCGCCCGGCGAACCCGTGAAGTAGCTTTCTCGTCCGATTCCGCTCTTGCCACCCCATTCGTACGCTCCGACGTAGAGCGGAGTCGTGCAGTTCTCCCCTTCGATATGGCCAGGACACTGATCGTACTGCTTCGGGTGAACAGGAATCCCCCAACCGTTCGGGTCGTCCGACTCGTAAACACGGGCGCTGGTCGCGATACCCTTGATATGCGACGTGCAGGCGACACGTTTGGATTGCATGCGCGCCTGTTCCAGCGACGGGAGCAATATCGCGATCAACAACGCGATAATGGCGATGACGACAAGAAGTTCAATCAGAGTGAAGCCCAGGCGTGGGCGAACCGCGGCTTTCCCTCGATCTGCGGCGGTTCTCGCAGCCGACAGCATGGTCATCAGCGCATCGCTCCTGCAACACAACCACTTCAAACGGTGCCGTACGATTCGGCTTCCCCGCGCCAACGGGCCACGAACGCAGCGCCGTCCTCTTTACTATGACACCGCCCGGGCCCAAATGACGGATCGGTTTTGTAAAAACCTCTGGAATCGTGCGGCACGCGAAGGGGCGAAGGGGCCGTACGCTCTCCAGACGATGGCAAGAAATGTGACAGCCGGTCCGTCGGGCGGTCAGGGCAAGAGACCGACTCGGTTCATGACCATGATCCGAACCTCGGTCATGTCCTCCATAGCGAAGCGAACGCCCTCACGCCCCAGACCGGAATCCTTGACGCCGCCGTAGGGCATGCTGTCCACGCGAATGCTCGGCACGTCGTTGATAACGACACCGCCCACGTCGAGTTCCCCAAACGCGTAGTGAGCGTGGTCGAGGTTCTTCGTGAAGACGCCGGCCTGCAGGCCGTAGACGCTGTCGTTGGCGATGGCGATCGCCTGGCGAAAGCCGAGGAACGGCTGGATCGTCGCCACCGGTCCGAACGCCTCGACGCAACTGACCTTCATGTGTCGTTCGACATCTTCTAGAACAGTGGCGTCGAAAAACGCGCCGCTGCGTTGACCACCGCAAACGACTCTTGCGCCACCATCAATCGCCTCTCCGATCCACGTCTCAACCCGCTCCGCGTCGCCCAGAGAAATCATCGGCCCCAGGAAGGTGTCCTCCGCCATGGGGTCACCCGCCTTGAGCTTGCCGATTCGTTCGATGAGCAACTGCTTGAGATGCTCGTACACCGAATCGTGCGCAATGATCCGCTGAACGCTGATGCAGCTCTGACCCGATTGATAGAACGCGCCGAAAACGATCCGGTCAGCCGCGTATTCGAGGTCCGCACCTTCATCCACGATGCAGGCGGCGTTGCCACCGAGTTCCAGCGTCACCTTCTTCTTCCCCGCCCGTGATTTGAGCGCCCATCCCACCTCGGGAGAACCGGTGAAACTCAGAAGCTTGAGACGATCATCCGTCGTGAGCAGATCCGCATCACGCCGCGGGCAGGGGAGAATACTGAACGCCCCCTCGGGAAGGTCGGTCTCCGCGAGAATCTCCCCGAGGAGAATCGCGCCGACCGGCGTCCAGCTCGCCGGCTTCAAGACAAAGGGGCATCCCACCGCGATCGCCGGCGCGATCTTGTGCGCCACGAGATTCAGCGGAAAGTTGAACGGCGAGATGAAGCTGCACGGACCGACGGGAAACCGCCGCCACACCGCTTCGTACCCCTCGGCGCGCGGGCTGATGTCCAGCGGCATATACTCGCCGTAGATCCGCGTCGACTCTTCCGCTGCAACACGAAACGTATCGATCAAACGAGTGACTTCCCCGCGCGAATCACGGATCGGCTTCCCTGCCTCGATGCACAACGCCTCCGCAAGTTCCTCCTGGCGCTCGGTTACGCGGGCCGCCACATGATCGAGAACGGACTTTCGCCGATGCGCCGGAAGCTTCCGGGTTTGTTCAAACGCCGAAACCGCCGCGCCGATCGCTGCGCCAATCGCACCTTCGTCTGCCTGTGCTACGCGGCACGCAGTCTCTCCCGTGTACTTGTTGCTGACGACGAGGTCGGTATTCGGCTGAACCGCTTGGTTGGCCAGGTAGTAGGGGTAGGTTTCGCGAAGCATGATCCACCATTGGTTTCGACGGGCACAGACCCATCGCGTCGGTTGAGTCGCCAGAGGCGGCAAGCGAGCGCAGATCCGCTACCCGACGGCGAAGCCGGTACACGGTCGGCTTGGCTGATCCCGTCCGCCTCACCACGAACAACGTTCTTACTCTATCTCCGCGACGCTGGAAAGCCGCCGAAGCTCCTCTCGAAAACAGGATGCCCCGCCATCGTGCCCGGTCCGCCCAATCCTGCTAACATGTCCCCCGTACGATCCACCTGTGGACCCGAATGGAGAACGCGATGCCGAACCGATCGACGCCGTACAGAAGCCCGGCCGACGAAACCTGGCGGGTCTTCCGCATCATGTCAGAGTTTGTCGAGGGATTCGACACGATGTCCCGAGTGCCCCCGGCCGTCTCCGTCTTCGGTTCCGCACGGACCACCCCCGACGACCCTCATTACGGCCAAGCCGAGAAGTTGGCGGGCGAACTCGTGGGACACGGGTTCGCCGTGATGACCGGTGGCGGACCCGGTATCATGGAAGCCGCAAACAAAGGCGCGGCCGAGGCAGGCGGGGAGAGCATAGGCCTCAACATCTACTTGCCCGAAGAACAGGTCGCCAACAAGTATCAGACCGTCTCACTCGATTTCCGCTACTTCTTCTGTCGGAAGGTCATCTTCGTCAAGTACGCCGTCGCATTCGTCTGCTTTCCGGGAGGCTTCGGCACGATGGACGAGTTCTTCGAATCGATGACGCTCATTCAGACCGAGAAGACCGATCGCTTTCCCGTCATCCTCGTCGGATCGTCATTCTGGACGCCGCTCGTGGATTGGATGAGGAAATACCAACTCGGCCGCCACCCCTACATTTCTGAGGAAGATCTTGATCTCTTCGTCGTGACCGACGACGTCGAGTGGACCGCGCAGCACATTGCCGATGAAGTCGACCGCCGAGCCGCCCAAGCCGACGCCGAAGTCGTGCGCGATATGACCGCCGAGGGAACCTACACAGGCCGCCAACCGCAACGAACCCCCGACGCGTCGGCGCCGCAGACCCCGTTCGAGGATCTCAGCCGCTAGGCCTGCGCGCCGCAGAGCGGTCACATTGCAAGGAAGTGCTGGAATAGAGGCGTTGGCGGCCGGGTTCCATCGGCGGCTTGTCCGACGGTGTCCGAAAATTCATCGCGCGTGCCGCTAGCGGCTTATCCGAGGCTGTGCGGGGATTCCTCGCGGATGCCATGCCCAAGCCGAAGGCGCGGGCATGCCGTGTGGCACCGGTTTCCAACCGGTGAGCCAGGGAAGGCCGTTCCTCCGCGTTCAAGCGGAGGGTCGGCCTGCCGAGACTATCTTAGAGGCTAACGTGTAAGGTGCATCTTGATGCACCTCCTGCAGCCTGAAGGCTGCGCGGGTGACCCATCCTTCGCCGCAGGCGAAGGATGGGGGACGACGGCGCGTGTCATCGCTGACGCCGAGTGCCACCCGCGGCTTGTCCGCCAGTAATGCACGGGCTTGGTCAGCGTTCGGTGGCATCCCTGCGGACAAAACCGCAAGACAACGAGTGTCCAACCACGAAGAGAGAACGCAAAACGTTGATGGCGGCCGATCCGTCACGTGAAGAGGCGTCTGGGTTCCCCAAATGACCCGCGCAAACGCCGTTTCGGCTTCCACTTGCGTTTCTGTTACGCTGAAGCTATAATGCCCTGGCTTGACTTCGGACGATTCACCGTATCGGTTTAACGAGGAGGTGTCGTCTTCGCAGCGTATGCTAACACCAGTTTATCTTCCGTTCTGGATCGCAACGTCCTGTTGCTCAACGCGCACTACGCCGCGCTTCGCGTCGTAACTGTGCGCCGCGCGTTCAACCTCCTCGTCAAACGCGACGATTCTCAAAACCCCGTAGCCGAGGTCGTCAGCATCGAGGATGGGCGATACGTCTCCTACGATTTTCAGGACTGGGTCGAGCTCAGCGCCCTCAAGCTCGAAATCGAAGCCGAAGACCACGACTGGGTCCGCACCGTTCGCGTCTATCTGGCCGCGCCTCGAATCATTCGGGTCCTGACCTTTGCAAAGCTTCCGCGCGAAGAGGTCAAGTTCAACCGGCGCAGTGTCCTGGCTCGCGACGACTTCCGCTGTCAGTACTGCGGCAAACGCTTCCAGACAGCCGAGCTGACACTCGACCATGTGATTCCGCGATCTCAGTCAGGACCCACAACCTGGGAGAACGTCGTCGCAGCTTGTCCACGCTGCAACGTGCGAAAGGGCGGGCGAACTCCCACGCAAGCCGGCCTCAGGCTCATGCGAGAACCCGTGAAACCGCACCGCAACCCCACCGTCACCGTGCGACTCTCCGATCGCCGCTACGCACTCTGGCGCCCCTTCCTCGATCGCGTAACCTGGGACGTCGAGCACTCCTGACGCGCTTTCACGGCCGCTTGTACGGCTTGTCCACCAGTACTTGGGAAAGTAGGGCAGATCGTTCGTTCGCAGCGGCGAACGGTTGACCTGCCGTAACCATCCGCATCGCCGCTTGCCACCGCACTTGAGCGATGCCTGAGATGTAAGGTGCATCTTGATGCACGTGCTGCAGAGATGTAAGGTGCACCTTGATGCAACTCCGCAGCCTGAAGGGCTGCAACAACCTAGCCGTGGGCAGAGCGAAGCGACGCCCACGGACTGCGCCCTCCCACGTTCCATCCGACCCTGAAAGGGTCGAAGGAGTATGCCGTGGCCTGTTCAAACACCAGTTCCGGTTTCGGCGGACCCTCGAAAAGGTAGCAGGAATGGTAGCATCAAGTGGATCCGCGAGACGCGATAATTCCCGGACGCCCGCGGCTCCTCCGCCAGTGTCGACGCCACGCTCACAGGAGCCCGTCGATCAGACGCACCGTTTCGTAGATCGCCGGAATGGCAAGGACCGCTCGGCGACACCCTTGGCGTTCTCATGCTACACCGTTATGATGACCGTGTCCGGCGCGGTCGTGCGTCCGTAAAGCGTCTTTTGCGCACGCCCGACGTGTGATTCCCAGTAGCACCAACTTGGAAGGAAGATCCGTGATCGACAAAGTCATCGCCCACATTGACGCCAATCGAGACGCAAGCGTAGAACGCCTCAACGACTTTCTGCGAATCCAGAGTATCTCGACAGATCCCTCCTGCGACGCCGAATCGCGCCGCGGTGCAGCGTGGGTCAAAGACGTCTTCACCGGGTGTGGCCTCGATACGGAAATTGTCGAAACCGAAAAGCACCCCTGCGTCATCGCCGATAGCGGCCCCGCCGACGGCCCAACCGTACTGATCTACGGCCACTACGACGTACAGCCCACGGGTGATGAATCTCTCTGGGACTCGCCGCCGTTTGAGCCGACCGTTCGCGACGGCCTGCTCTACGCCCGTGGCTCCGCCGATGACAAAGGCCAGGTACTCGCCCACATGCTCGCCGCTGAAAGTTGGATGAAAACCGCCGGCAAACTCCCGATCCGCGTCAAGTTCCTCGTCGAAGGCGAAGAGGAAATCGGCTCGCCGAACCTCGAACCCGTCGTGCGAAAGCTCAAAGACCGCCTCGCCTGCGACTACGTCGTCCTCTCCGACACGCCCAAGTTCGATCGCAAGACCCCGGCCATCACCTACGGCACCAAAGGACTCATCTACAAAGAGATCACGCTGACCGGACCCAAGCAGAATCTCCACAGCGGTTCCTACGGCGGCACCCTGATGAACCCGGGCAACGCGCTCGCTGTCATCATCGCCGCGCTCAAAGACGGCGAGAACCGCGTCACCGTCCCCGGCTTCTACGACAAGGTTCGCCCACTGACCGCCGACGAAAAAGAGAAAATCAAGGAACTCCCCTTCGACGAAGAGGGCTTCAGAGGCTCGATCGGAACGCCGTCACTCGAAGGCGAAGCCGGATACACAACGCTCGAGCGACGCTGGGCCAGGCCCACACTCGACGTCAACGGCCTGCTCGGTGGCTTCACCGGCGAAGGCGCGTCAACCGTCATCCCCGCCAAGGTGATGGCCAAGGTCTCCATGCGAATCGTCCCTGATCAAGTCCCCGCAGAAATCTCCGCCGCCTTCGACGACGCCGTTCGCGCCGCAACCCCCAAGGGCGTTCGCCTCGAGATAAAGACTTTCGCCGACGCCGCAGCCTACGTCAGCCCGATCGACTCGCCCGGCATGGCCGCCGCCATCGAGGCCGTCGAAGCAGGTTTCGGAAAGAAGCCTCTGTTCATCCGAGAAGGCGGAACGCTACCGATCCTTCCCCTCTTCAAGGAAGTGCTCGGCGCCGATTCTCTCATGCTGGGCTTCTGCTGCCCCGACTGCAACGCCCACGGCCCCAACGAGTGGTTCGCCCTCGACGATCTCCACGCCGGAACAAAAACCTCCGCGCACTTTCTGAACCGAATGGCGTCGATGTAGATGACTCTCTGTTTTCGTACGCCGCGGCGCGGGCTTCAGCCCGCGCCGTGTGCGATACCCGATTTGGGTGCCATGCCCAAGCCGAAGGCGCGGGCATGCAAAGATCCCCTCTCCCTCTGTCGGGTGGCCCAGGTCTCCAGACCTGCGCGGGTGCCCCGTCCTTCGCCGCAGGCGAAGGGTGGGGGACGGAGGCGTCGGGTGGCCCAGGTCTTTAGAACTGGGGGACTCGATGATCGGCGACAGGTGACATCGCCACGCGAAGCGCCGCCATGCTGGAAATCGTAGCGTGCGAACTGCCAAGCCGAAGGCGCAGTCTGGCACTCGCTGTCAGTCCTCTGTTTGCGAAGTAGGCTGAGTCGTTGATCGCACCACAAGAACCTCGACCTCTCGCTGCGCGGGAACGAGCGTAAAGCCCACGTGTTGCTCGAGGGCTTTCTGGAGTCCGTCTACGTCGCCGCGCACATGCGGAAAGCAAAACGAGTACACCTTGTCTGCCCTCTTCGGTAGGTCGCCCAGCTCGGCAACGACCGGCTTGTTCACCGCTCCGGAGATGTTGTCCGCGAGCATCGACAGAGGAGAGAGGGTGAAAAAAAACTGCTCACCCTTCTTCATTCGATCGAGAATCTCCTGGCTGGGCGCGTACAGGTCCGCCTCCTCGTCGAAGTAGACGCCACCCCACGGGGCCGACAACGTCGGCTCCCGTCCAGGGAGCACGCGGAGAAGGTAGACATCCATCCTGCGCTTCTCCCTCGTGAACGACAGGTCCAGTGCCGCGCCGATCAGGCGGCATGTGGCCTCGTCCAAGGCGGGCGTGGCCGTTTTCGTCGTGCGCACGATGATGTCGAGATGTTCGTCCGGGATCGGTGTCGCGGAGATGACGCGCGCCGCGGGCACGCCGCAGAAACTCACGATATGATCGATGACTGGGGCGTCAAAGTGCCACCGTCCCCGACCGTCCCTGCCACTCATACGTTCAGCGCTGCCTGCACCCGAAGGCCGAATGACAAGGTCGAAGAGATTCCGACCTCCATGACCCTCTACGCGATCCCGCGATATCCCTTCGAGTGGGTCAGGACGGTCTCCCTGTGTACGGTTCAAACGATTAGAGGAACCCTTGGTCAAGACGTCTTTGAGGATCTCCGGCTCGACAATGAGGATGCGCGGGTCTCCCCATCCGAGAAACATCCCCGCTTTGTCGATGACCGCCATTTCCGGCCTCCCACGTACGCCGTAACGCTCGAACGTCCTCCCGTCGTCGTCGATGCCGACCCAGCCGTGAATAGGTCTGTCCTTCAGGAACTTCCTCACAACGGATGCGTCTTCGTCCGTGACGTGAATGAACACGATCGGATCTTGCGCGTGGGCGGCTTCAATCTTGTTCACGGACGGAATGCACGCCACGCACGGCCCGCACCACGTCGCCCAGAAGTTCAGTACAACGACCTTCCCGCGCAGCGCATCCAAAGACGTAGCCGCGCCGTCGGGTGCGTTCAAGAGCGCCTTCAGCGTGATCTCCGGAGCACGCTCCCCTGGCTCTAGTGAGACATCGGCGCAAAACGCGACTCGGCTGCCCAGCACCATTCCGACAACCATCAGCACCCGCGAAATTCGCACGGACATACGGTAGCTCCTTATCTGCAACTCTCTTGACAGGGACGAACCTCATACGTGCCCAGTTCAGGGCATCCAGAGGCGTGCGACCGTCAGCCGGAGGCATTGGTGCGTGTCGCCGCCCGAGCGAGTCCCCAGGTGTTCAAACCTGGGGGCATTCTACGGCTGGTCACCGCAAAAAGACCTCTGAAAAATCGCGAAGTCCCTCGTATCAACGGCGAGATTGCCGTCGTAATCAAAGGCATCAGCACACCAGCGAAGCAGGCGCGGCGACATCTCCGACACATCGAGATGACAGAGGTCGAATCTTCGATAGTCCCCCAGCCCCACGTCACAGTCCTCGTCGCGGTCAGCCACCGGGCGTCCATCGGCTTCGATCGGTGCCCCGACCGGTGCGAGCGGACAGGCATCCGCCTCGTTCAGGATGCCGTCATTGTCTGAGTCGGGATCGCACCGATCCACCAGGCCGTCCCCGTCACGGTCGATCGTTGTCTCCGATTCACAAGCATCCAGGGTGAAATTGCCGTCGCAGTCGCTTCCGGATCCCGAAGCAACTTCCTCCATATCGGCCACGCCGTTGGAATTGCAGTCATACGTCCACGAGGAAAGGTACAGCAGCGACACAAGAAGCTCCTCACTCATCGGGAGAATCTCGTGGACCGGCATATAGAACCCGTAGCCGACTTCGAACGTCATCGCCCAGAGACCGGCCGCACCGTAGACATAGTCGACGGATCCACCGTTGACCGGATAGATCGTCGTATTCACCGGACCGAGACGATCATAATCAGTGCCGTGAACCGCCCCAATGCGCGTGCGCATTTCCGTAGCGATAGCGGCGTAGAGGGCATGATGCGCACATGGCTCGGGCGCTTGCGCCCACGGCCACATGATCATGTATCCATACGAATGAAGATCAAGATACGACCGCACATGAGCGTGCGACAGAAGAAAATCCCTGACTGCGGCCGTCTCGGGCTGCGCGAACCGAGCCGGGTCACCGCCCGGAGCGCCCCAATCTCGATTGAGATCGGCTTGATTGGCATTGTACCGATCCCCTTCCTCGTAACCGTCCGGGTTCATAATCGGAAGAAGATACCAATCAACACCATCAATCATACCCGCAACTTCAGCGTCGGTTGCGTAGTGCGTGAGCAAGTGACGCGCCGCGTACGCAATAACACACGGGCCCATGACCTCATTGCCGTGCTGCGCCCCATGATAAAGAACACCCGGCTTGTGGGCACCAGCTCCCGTAATGCGAATCGCAAGCAGGGGACGACCCTCCACGCTGTCGCCCAGTGAGACCAGCGAGGCCAGCGTCGGGTGCTGCGCAACGAGACCTTCCATGAAGGCGACGTGTTCATCATAGCTGCGATACGACGCGAAGAAGTCGCCCGTTTTCTCGCCGGCGAACATCGCCGCTCGCCGCGCCGCAAGGTCCTCGACCGTCAAAGTGTACGAGATTCCCGCCCGATCCAGAATCCGCCGGTGAGACATCGACGCCCGAACATCGAGTTCCCCGATGCCCACACGATCCGACCAGATCTCCAGCCCGTCCCGCCTGGCGTCCAGCTCGACGACAACCGAGAGCGTACGCTCATCGGGAACCCGGGCGCGCAGCAACTGAAACCGGTCGCCACCATTCTGCTGACCCTCCGCCATCATGCACAGTACCGAAACGAAGCACATGGCGATCCAGGACCCATGGGCAGGGTGACGTGAAAACGACTTCATACAAGACTCCCATTGGCAAGAGCGGGCCCTCTCGGCGCAACAGCCGCAACAATGCGCATTCAATCGCCGTTCCGAGGTCACACCATCCTACCGTACAGCCCCGGTCGGTTTCAAGTCAGACCAAGTCCGGCAACGGAATGAACGCCATGGGTAGGTGGGTGCGCGCGAAAAGGGGAGTCACTCCGCACGCATCCAGGGGAATGTTCGGCAGAGGACCAAGGGCACGAGCCGATGTCCCGGTACAAGCGACGGTTACGTCCGCTCCGCTGCGATCGTCGATTGCACCAGCCCTGCCACCGTCGCCGATACCTCACCCGGCGGAAGCTTTTGCACCTCGCCGCTTCGTCTTGTCAGAAGCTCGACGATCCCGTCAGCCAAGCCGCGCTTCCCCACCGTAATGCGAAGCGGAAAACCGATCAGCTCCGCGTCCTTGAACTTGAACCCCGGACGCGCATCACGGTCGTCGAGGATCACATCGACGCCGGCCGCCTCCAACTCATCGTGCAGCTTCAACGCCAGCGACGAAACCTCCGCCTCACGCATATCCAGCGCACAGATCACAACATGATACGGCGCGATCGCCATCGGCCACGAAATCCCCTTCTCGTCATGAAACGCCTCGATCGCCGCCGCCATGATCCGGTTCAGACCAATCCCGTAGCAACCCATGATGAACGGTTTGGGCTTACCATCCTTGTCGAGACACTCAGCCTCCATCGCCGCGGAATACTTCGTCCCCAGTTTGAAGACATGACCGATCTCAATGCACTTCTTGAACACCAGCGGCGAACCCGTCGGGCTGCGATCACCCTCCACCGCCATGCGAATGTCACCGGACTCACGGATCGTGTAATCGCGACCGACATTAACGCCCGTCAGGTGACAGTCCGTCTTGTTCGCACCGGTCACCGCATCGCGCATCAGCGTCACCGCCTGATCCGCGATGATCCGCGCCTTGAGTCCCACCGGCCCCGCGAACCCGACATCCGCCCCCGTCAACTTCTCAATCATCGGCGGCTCTGCGGGCCTAACGAACCCGACCCCAGCCGCACGCGCAAACTTCGACTCATTGACCTCGTGATCACCCCGAACCAGCGCAACCAACGCCTCGCCATCCGCTTCATAGATGATCGTCTTGATCATGTCGCGGGGCTGACACTTCAGAAAACCCGAAACCTCATCGATCGTGCAAAGCCCCGGCGTAGCAACCTCCGCCAAATCCGCCACGCCGTCTTGCCCATCACCCTCGAGCCCGGCTACCTCGGCCCGCTCCAGATTCGCCGCGTAGGTCCCGTCTTCCGATTGAACCAGATAGTCTTCCCCGGCGTCCGTGGGAACCATGAACTCGTGGGACGCATCCCCCCCGATCGGACCCGATTCCGCCTCGACAACCACATACGGCAACCCGCACCGGCTAAAGAGCGTCGAATAGGCGTCGTACATCCGCTGATACACCTCGTCCAGCCCGCCCGGACCCTCCTTGGCCATGTGGAACGAATACGCATCCTTCATCAGAAACTCGCGCGTCCGCAGCACCCCGCTCTTTGGCCTCGCCTCGCCTCGAAACTTCGTCTGAATCTGGTAGAAGTTCAGCGGAAGCTGCTTGTAGCTGTTGATGTACGCGCGCGCAAGCTCCGTGATGACCTCTTCGTGCGTTGGACCCAGCACCGTCCGCGATCGCCAATCGTCGCCGCCGCCCAGCCGAACCAGCACATCGCCCATCGCCGCGACGCGACCCGTCTGCTCCCACCACTCGATCGGGTGCATCGCCGGCATGTGGACCTCGATCGACCCAGCCGCGTTCATCTCCTCGCGCACGATCGACTCGACCTTCCGCAGAGACCGATACCCAAGCGGCAGATACGTATACGCCCCAGCCACCACCTGCCGGATCAAACCCGCCCGGATCATCAGCTGATGAGACGGAACCGTCGCGTCCGCCGGCGTTTCCTTCGTCGTCGGGATAAAGTACTCGCTCCATTTCATACGCGAGATGAATACAGTCATAACCCCGGAATTGCAAGCCACGCGTCGTCCGCGATCGAGCGTTTGAGGATGGCGGTACCGCCCGCAACGCCTTCCCGAGCCATCGGCGGAATGAAATCCCGACTGGTCGCGTGCCCGCGCGAACGCACGGCGCGATACGTGCGCCACGGGCTCAATAAGGCCCCGACGGGTCGCGTGCCATGCCCAAGCCGAAGGCGCGGGCATGCTGTAGCGCCACCCTTCATGGGTGGCGCCCAGGTCTACGGACCTGAGGGCTCGATGAAAGACCGGTCCGGTGCCATACCCAAGCTGTAGGCGCGGGAATGCTGTAGCGCTACCCTTCATGGGTGGCGCCCAGGTCTACGGACCTGAGGGCTCGATGAAAGACCGGTCCGGTGCCATACCCAAGCTGTAGGCGCGGGCATGCT
>JAJDDV010000059.1 GCA_029260135.1 Phycisphaerae bacterium
TAGATCGTCGCAGGTGATCGGTTGAATGGCGTCGCGTAGCCGGCGCCCTCATCGAAGGACTGTTGAATCGGGAGCAGAACGGTGCGTCCGGGACGCACCCTACGCCTAAAAGCTGTCTCGGTAGAACTGCAAGAACTTCGGTCCGTACATGACAACAATGCAGGCCAAAATGAGAGCGATCGTCGCCAGTATCTTGATTAAATGGCGAAACATAGAGGTGACTGTACGCTGCGCGGCTACCGGAAGCAAGCGCGCCGGCGGGTCAACCCTCCGCTTCCGCGGAGGAACGACGTGCCCTACGGGCTGTAGGATGGTCCGCACAGCGGACCCTACAAGCTCCAAGTTCGGCCAACTGAACATGGCGGCGCTTCGCTTGGCCATGCCACCCGTCACGCAAGCGTGGGCCATGGCACCCGGCGCTCTATGGATAGAACGTCGCAGGTGATCGGTTGAATGGCGTCGCGTAGCCGGCGCCCTCATCGAAGGACTGTTGAATCGGGAGCAGAACGGTGCGTCCGGGACGCACCCTACGCCGTGCTTGTATGAGCGAGTCCTTAGTTCTTCTGCAGTTGATCCAGCACGGTCCGCAGGTGACGATTGAATTCGACGGGTTTCTCCAGCATCAGGAAGTGCCCCACGTCCGGTATGAGCACCGCATCAAAATCACCGTACTTGCGATTGATCTTGACGGCGGTCTGGTACTTGTCGGATGCGTTGATCGCGCGGACGGGAACGCCCGCCGCCGCCAGCGCCGACTTGAAGTCGAATCTGCCGTGAGCGGCCAACAGCGCTGTGGCCGCTTTTCGATCGAACCCGTCAGGCTTCTGCAGGATCGACTTGAGGACTTCGCTTTCAGGATCTGCGAAGAACCCGCTCATGAAGCGTTTCCATGCCCCCTCGAAATCGTCTTCGAATCTCTTGACCATTCGATCGACCGCATCGGACGGCGCGCTGAACTCGACATTCTGCAGAGCATCCACGGCCACAATGCCCCGAAGGACACCACGCAGCTTGGGCGCGGCGGCCAACGCGACGGGACCACCCAAGGAGTGACCCACGAGGACAACTCGTTCGAGCTTCAGACTGTGAACGACAGCCGCGACATCGGCGCCCAGCCCCTCGATCGACCACGATTTCCGGCCCGCTCCCGAGGCGCCGTGCCCGGGAAGGTCGATGGCAACAACGCGAAACGACTTTCGAAACTCCGGAACCTGGAAGCGCCAGTGGGTGTGATCGCAGGTCCATCCATGGATGAAAACGATGGCCGGTTCGCCGTGACCCTCAGATGTATACGAAATGCGAACGCCATCCTCGGCGTGAATCGCCCCGGTCTCAGGCCCTTGTGTGGCGGCCGCAGCAAATCCAATGGACAACAGTGCCGCTGCCAGTTGCATGACCATGCGAAGTCTCCTCATCGGACCTATCCCGCAACGGCTATCGCCGCAGCGAAGACGGCCATCAAGGCCGCCGGTGTTCGGGGATGTTGGGGAGAGAATATGCGACGGGCCCGGCGTGGGCAAACAGAATGGTGCGGCCGGGCCGCAGCCTACGCGCCCCCCCCCCGAAGAAAAGGGGCATCAAGAGGCACCCTAACGATCTAACTATCGAGCATCGTGGCTTTGATCACCCAGAGCGTGGCACTCATGCCGGTCGCGACTGTCACATAGCCGTGCTGCCAATCACCTATCGGCCGCACCGAATGCGCGATGACGACGGCAAGAACCGCGATGGCCCAGCCAAACACAATCGCCATGGCGGCCACCGGCAAGCCCGTCATCCCGGTGATTTCCTCCATCTTCCTTGCAAGCCCATGCCCGATCGTCACGCCTGGCGGGACCATCGCCACGGTCACGATACCGAAGAACATCCAGTGCCCTTCCAGGACGTTCAACACGGGCGTGATGAACCAGAGCACGACCGTCCATACGACAAGTGCGATGGCACTTCGAATGACCATGCGCGAGAAGGCCCGTCGCAACCCCACCATCGGCGTCCACTCTTCTTCGCACATGAGAATCACTCCCACGGATCGTAACGAGTCTCCCACTTCCGGTCTCATTGTGCGAAATTGAGGGGCGCACGGTCAAGCCTGTGGACCACCATATCTTGCGCGCCGATCCCAGTTGATGTGATTATCATACCGCTAAAGGTGGGTCCGGGAGATGCACGCAACGCACTTCTGCAGGGGCATCAAGAGGCACATCAGCTCTGGAGGATGGTCCGCACAGCGGACCCTACGCACTCAGCGCTTCGCTATCGGCCGGGCCACCCGCCTGACGATGTGCGATCCTGGGTTTGTTTCTTCGACCCCTTCAGGGGTCGGATTGGGATATGGGGAGGCGGTCCGTGGGCGGCGCTTCGCTCTGCCCACGGCTACGATCTTGCAGCCCTTCAGGCTGCCCAGACGGCATTGAGAAGGCGCCTCGCACAAAGCAAAACCGCATTCCCGCGCCGTCGGCTTGGGCATGGCACCCCTTGAGAATTCCAGGATAGCCTCGCGTTTCGCTTGGGCACGCCGCCACTCGGGACATCGAAGAGAACCGGCGTGGTGCGACCCGTGACGCAGCACGCTCGCGCGGGCTGAAGCCCGCGGCTCAGTCGCATCGGTGTGTCGTCGCGGTGACTCCCGTCGGCTCGCGTTTACACCTTCACATGCTTCGTTCGCGCGGCGCGCGTTCCGTCGGGGAGAGTGAAGAACTCGTAGTCACCGAACAGGTTGGGCGCTTCTTTTTGAAGAATCTCGAGCACCTTGGCGGCCACCGCGCGGATCTCCGTCTCGGCGTGCTCGTTGCAGCGCAGCTCGATGAAATGGCGAAGCGCGCGGGCGTTAGCTGTGATGAAGATCTTGGTTTCGGTCGCGTTGGGCAGCACCGAGCGCGCCGCCTGGCGGGCCATCTTGCGGCGGAGCGTTCCGTCCTCGACGTCCGCGAACCGGTCTTGCAGCCCGTCGACCAGCTTGACGTAGGCCGCCTGCGCCTGCTCCATCGAGGTCTTCCACAACTCGTGGAGCGCGGGATCCTCGGCGATGCACGTCGGCTCGACAAAATCAGCCACCGACTCGTCGACGTACCGCTGCGAGAGCTGCGAGTAGCCGAACCCCGCGCGATGGCGCACCAGCTCGTGGGTGAACGAACGCGACACCCCAACAATCACGAAGTTCCACGCGCAGTGCTCCATCACGCTGCCGTGCCCGACTTCTTTGATATGTCCCAAGTAGGTCTTGTTCCCGCCGGGTCGCGGCTTGGCGAAGCTCATGTAGCAGAGTCGCCCCGCCACTTCGGACAGGACCTCGCCGGCCACCTCGCTGTCGGTTTCCCACTGGGCACATTGGTGGTCGTCAAGAAACCGCGCGATCTCGCCGTCGTCCAGCGTTTGACGGCCGACGAGGTACACGGTGGGTTCACGGATGATTCTCATATCAGCCTCTCTCCATTTTCACGGACAGCGTCCATCGTCGCGCATCGGTTTCAGCGCGTAGGGTGCGTCCCGGACGCACCAGACTCCTCGCCGGGTGCCTGAAACACGTAGTGCGGGTTCCACCCGCCTGTTCCACCGCCGTTACCCTCAAACACCAGCCTCGATCATGCCGATCGCATTATCAACCGCCCTGCGATCCGGTCAACCGACCGACCAAGCGATGGACCCCCACCCGCAAAACCTTGTCCAAGAGCTTCGCGCCGGCGCGCCGAGGTCACGTCCTCCTGGCTTCGAGACCACCAATCGGCGCCTCCCGGGTGACGAAAGAGACTGGATACTCCGTCCGAGAATCGATAGAATCGTCTCCGTGAAATGCCCATCGCCCAACCGCTCGATCCCGTAGGCCTCTCGCGCGGTCACGTTGCTCGCCTCGGCGATGGGGCCATCACAACCGTGTGTCGCGCGAGTTTCAAAGGGGAGAGTTGATGCCACGTCGTTTTGGAATCGCAGCCGTCCTGTGCCT
>JAJDDV010000060.1 GCA_029260135.1 Phycisphaerae bacterium
GACTTCCTCGCCATCCAGGCAACCGTCGCCGTCGGTATCCGCCTGTTTCGGATCGGTTCCCGTTTCGCAAAGGTCCCGGGCGCCGCAGCAGTGGTTCGATTCGAACACATCGGCCAGGCCGTCGCCATCACCATCGGTGCAGTCCGTGGAGTCGCCCTTGTACTCGCCGGCCAAGTCGATTTCACAAACGTCCTGTGCGACCTGTGAACCAACCGGGTTGACCACCACACAACTACCGTTCGCCTGACAGCACGCGCCCTCCGGACAGGCGGAGCAATCGGGCGGAGCGGTCTCATGGATATGGCCGGGGCCCGCATGACCGATCTTTCGGCAGCACTGAGCGTTCGGAATAATCTCCTCGACGCCCGGGGCGAAGTTCGCGCCGCAGGTAAAAACGGTGTTGCCCGCAGTCGGCTGATGGACCCACGGTGCGTCGCCGACGGTCGACAGCGGGATCGGATCCAATCCCGCCTGGGCTGTATCCAGAATTCGCACGTCACCGGGGGCGTTCATTTGCGAGAAGGTATAAACGGGCTGGACGGAGAAGTCGGCCGAGAAGATCCCACCATTGGCATGCGTCTTCGTCACGGTCATCGTACCCAGCGGGGGATTCGCCGCTTCGGACAACCGAACCGTGACATTCCATTCTGTCGTTCCGCCACCCGACATGTTGACGACGATCGGCTCACAACTCACCAGGCTGAGTTCAACCAACTCGATCGCAGTCGATGCTTGGGCACCGATGCCTGAAAGCGTCATCAGATCATGACGTTGCAGGCTCGTGTCGAAGTCACCGCCGCCGCTTCCGCCCAAAAGGATCGCGCCGTCGAACGGCTCCGACCCGGGACCGAAGAAGTCCGCCGGGATCGGTTGATCGCAGAAGCTGCTCTTCGTCGCGCCACACTCCGTTCGCCAGCAATCCGTACCCGGAGGGATGATTTGCGCACACTCGTCGCCCACTTCGCACTCGTCGGGAATACCGTTGGTGTCGCAGTCCGTAGAGGTGCCAGCGCTGATGTCGTCCGCATCGGGCACCCCGTTCCCGTTGCAGTCCGGGCTGCAAATGCTCGGCTCGCCGGTACAGACAAAGCCCGGCTCGATCGTGCAGCTGGACGAACACCCGTCGCCGTCGGACGTATTGAGATCGTCGCATTCTTCGTCCGACTCCAGCGTGCCGTTGCCACACACGCTTTCGATCTGGCAGAACTCGTCGCAGCCGTCTCCCGGAGTCGTGTTGCCGTCATCGCAGGTCTCACCGAACTCGACGACCCCGTTTCCGCAAACAGGTGAAGGTCCTACGATGCACCCTGCTCCTAGACCAGAAGGAGATCCGGGGCACGGATCTTGGACGTCGTCGGGTGTGAACGGATACGGGTCCCCGGCCATCGCGCCAAGTAACGCCACGAGGTCGGTCGTCGTGATTTTTCCGTCCAGGCGCGGTGAGGGTCCAGCGACCACGCCCAACAGATCGACTCTTGGTTTCGTGGGTGCTGAGGGGGACCCACTGATCTTTTCTGTCAGTGCATCTCGGTCCATTGTGTTCACGGTACCGTCGGCAGCGGTCCACTCGCCGTTCAGGAACGGTCCTACCACATCCCCCCAGCGACTCGTAGGGATTTCCGTTGGCGTTGAGAAGTCAGCTTCGCTGAGCAAGGCACACGTGTCGTCCACGGCCTGAACACAGTAGGCGGCATCCGGGACGATCTCCTCGCCGCGGACGTGAACGATCCCGAAATTGCTCCAGTCGGTGAAATAGGGCTCGCACTGGAGCTCTGCTGAAATGAACGAATCGACGCCCCCGCACGAACACGGGGTCCACCCCGTTCCGGCAGACTCGCTGTACTCAAAGGGCTCTCCAACCCACATCGCCAAACCGTTCCAGACGTCAAACGGTGCGGGCAAGTCCGAGAGACTCACGCGAATTGCCTGAGACCGACCGGGATCACCCGCAGAAAAGGAGATGAATCGGTTCTTCGCGTTGAGAACCAGGCTTCCCGTCTGATCATTGATCCAATCCGGCTCCGGCGTGCTCGCTTCAAAGCAGGAGGTTTGCTGGCAGGAGACACTCAGCAAGCCCGTCCCCGCATTCCCGCTACCGGAGGCATCCGCATTTCCACCAACGCGGATCAGGTAGCACACGCCCGCGCTGCTGGGAGTCTGCAAGGTGGGACTACCCAACCCAAGCGCAGTGCCCTCGGCATTCGAGCAGATGTTGTCGCGACACCGCCCGCCCACCAGGTTCGTGTTGTTGACGCCCAGCGGCGGTGGACACCGTGTCCGGCTACCTTGCGTGTCCACATTGGGGCAATCGCTGGTCCCGTTGGAATACACGGCCAGGACTACGTCGAAGTCGCTGTCTCCGCAAAGATCGAGTTCTACTGTCCCCGTACAACTCGATCGATACTCGAACCAGATGTCGTTTTCGAAAGTGACGTCGACTCCGGTGTCACAGCCGGGATCGTCTCCGTAGCTCACGCGGCCGTCTGTCGTTGAGCAGAGTGTGTTGAACGGTACATCGATCTTCTCGCCCGGAACACTGCCCACACCGATGATCTCCGGCATGACGCAGTCCTCCCGCAACTGCGGGTCACCGGCGCAACCGCCTCCAGGTCCGCCGAGGTCCACACACATAATCTCGCCGCATGTCTGGTCGACATGGAACGTGGCATTTCCGAAGGTCGGCAGGACCGTACAGGGGTTGATCTGATCGTCGGGAGTGCACTGGAGCTCACAGTCCTCGCGCAGGCAGGTATACCCGAGACAATCCCGCCAGGGCACGTCGTCTGTGCAGGTGCCGATGCACTCGCAGCAAGCACCCGTGACCGGTGCGGGAAATTCGACCGACGGAAAGGAGGGTCCGCCGAGGCAAAACGCCAGGTCGTTCGTGTTGCCGCTACGATCCTCCAACATCCATTCTTGTGTAGGGTCGTAATGGTCGAACTCCTGGTAGTAGAACCCGTTTCCAGATTGGCTCTGCAGGATGTGAACGCCGCATCTATCGTTGCCCTCGCCGGACAATTCGACCCAATGGCGCTGGCCGATCTGAAACCCACTGAGCGGCGGGTCAAAAACAGCCGAATAGACCCAGACGCGGGAGTCTCCGCCCAGCCACGCTTTGGCCGAGACCTGCACCGCTGCCAGTTCGTGGAGCAATACGCCAGGGGAACCGTTGTTGTCGACGTAGAAGCGGATGTGAAAGTTGTCGCCGGGGGGAGGATAGGTACCGGCAGGATCGGAACACTCGTTGACGACCACGCCGTCTTCCATGTTGACGAACGCGGGATACCAGCAGAACTGGTCAATCTCCGTCATGAGCGCGACGAAGTCGTCGGCCACCTTGCGACCGGGACCCTGCTGTCGATCCATCGACGAAATGTGTTGTCCGTTCGGAAGCTGGCAGTTTCCGTCTTCTTCGACCGTGCAGACCGGGCAAGGTGGCGGAAGGAACTGACACCGCACGCCTCCGACAAACGTCTCATTCGGGCCCGTGCAATTCGGGCGCGTCAAGAGCTGGCCGATCACGTCCCTATCTCTACACTCTCCCGGACCGGCGCAACACGAGCCCGTGTCGCAGGGGCTGCCCAGGCAATCGACCCAGGGCAACTGTTCGACGCATACGCCGCCGGCTCCGCACTCCGCGGAAGCGATGCACTCCATACCATCCAACGGGTCGCCGAAGTTGTCGCACACGCCGCTCGGGTAGTCCGAGCCGGCGAGCCAGTCACCACCCGCAGCATCGCAGAGCGACTCATTCACGCTCTCGCAACCCTGATTCGTCGCCAGACAACTACCACCGCCCGGACACCAATCGACCGCCCCGGTCACGAAGTCACACGCGAAACCGTCCAGGTCACCGTTCACACACACACCGCCGACGCAGTCACCATTCGGGCATTCCGTCGTGCCCCCGGGGTCGCAGACCATCCCGTCGCGCGGACCGCCGGTACACACGTTCGCACAGCAGGCCGCCTCCGGGCATGCGACCGCCGTCACGTGGAACTGATAGGTACCGCCCGGCGGAGATGCAAACGTTCCGGTCGGTGCCGAGTAGATCGGATAGTAGTAGACGCCTGCGGGCAGCGTCGCGTAGGTCAGCCAGATGTTCTCATCGTTGCAGAACGGTTGTCCGAAGCCCACACCCGACATTCCATAGCCTAAGCCTACCGGCGGAGGGGCTCCAGCGGTTCCAACGGGTGTAGCACATGGACAACCGCGATACAGGTCGCCCCAAGCCGGCAGAACGGGATCGTCACTCGCACCAATGGCCGATGTGCACAAGTCAATCCGCACGTTAGCGCACGCGTTGATCTGGATGGCCTCCCACCAGCCTGGATCCTGCGTGTTTCCATTCGGATCGAAGGTGCCCGAATTGCACAACCGTGTGCACACACCCGGATCACCGGGAAGGTTGTCAGGGCACTGCGTGTCCGGATCCGGAAGTTCAGGATCGCACGGCATACTCGGCGCCGTGCCGCCGACACATTCGCCGGTCATCCAATCATCAAAGATCGCCCCGTTGTTGGTGCCGGTACGCGTCACGGAAACGGCTTGACCCGCCGGTGGGATCGTCAGAAAGATGAGATTCAACGACTCAGCCGCTCGGCAAGTGTTGCCACCGGACATCCACGGCTGCACGCACGAACTTGGATCGCAGGTGCTACCGTATCCTTGATCGACGGCATTGGGCGGACAACCGGTAAGTCCCAGCGAGTTCATGCACGGTCCACTGGCACCGCAATCGAGATCCGTGACGCACGGCGTAAGACCGCCGGGCGAGTTGATGCAGCGATTCTGGAGCGGCGTGCAATTACCCGGATCGGTAAACCCGGACTCGTCGATGTCACAACAGGCCTTGACCGTACAGGCTGCCAACGCCGGCTGACAGACCGGTGTTCCCGTGCAGGTGCCAGGATCGCAATCAAGATCATCCAAGCACACTTCACCGTCGAACGGACCGCCGAAACACGCGTCCGGAGGGCAGTCGGCTACCGTGTCGCAGGGGATGAACGGGTCGTTGCTGCACACCTGACAGACAGTGCCCACCCCCTGAGGGACGTCACCCGCAGCCAGGCAGTCCCACCTGAGGTCAAGCCTGCATGAACCGGCGAGGGTACTGCAGCAGCCCCCAATCGGCGGTCCCGAGAGCTGGTTCGTGACGAGTTCAAATGCCAGCACATCTGGAACGTCCGTGCAGGTCCCACCAGCCGGGCAGTCGGGGCTGTTGATGTCGCACGACATTCCGTCCCCGGTTCCTCCGTCACAGCGACCGAGGTAGCCGCTGAAGGTGGGCGCGCCGTTCACCCACATTCCATTTGGATCGTTCTGGCCGACGTCGGCGGTGTCGGTGGACACCAGACTGACCGCCCCTTGAGGACTGAAGTTCGACGCGATCCGCACGACGAAGTAGCCGGTGTCGGGGATGAACAACGGCGGTTGAAGGTCGACCGTGTAGATCACCGGTGCCGCGGAGGCTGAGGCGTTGGTGTCGTTCGGGAAGAAGACATCTTCAATGAACGTCCCGTTGATATCGTAGAAGCTCACCGCAAGGCGAGCGGCATTTTGTACGCTCGCGGCGAACCGCAGCAACGTGACTTCATGCCACGTCGTACCGTCCGCCGGTCCGATTCCGTAATCGTCGCCCACGCTGGTCAACGTTCCGGCGCAGTTGCCTGCAACGACAATCGGACCCACCTCGACGCCATAGTCTCCCTGGGGAGCGACGCCGGAACCGTACGACGGGCACTTGTCCAATGTGTCGGAATCTCCGCTGACAAAGTCCTGGCATGCCGTAACGGTGCTCAGCCACGTCCCGCCGGAGAGTTCGCAATCCGGGAATGTCATCCGGCTGCAAGCGCTACCGACGCAGCATCGTCCCACCTCACAGGAAGGCTTCACACCGGAGCACAGTCCGCTGACGCACTCGCTGTCATCTCCGCAGTCCATACCGGCATTGGCGCTGGTCGGTGAGCAGATCCGCTGGTCAGTACACGCCCCGCCCGGCCCGCAAGGTGCAGCCCCCAGAGTGCAGAGCCCTGTTCCTCCACCCGAGCAGGTTCCGCCCGGACAGTTGACGTCGAACTGGCAGTTGTTTCCGTCGTTCGATCCGCCGGCGCAGATCTTGACATCACAGATGTCGCTCGTGCAGGCGCTCGAATCCGTGTCGCACGCTTCATTTGAAGTGCAAGGAGTCAGACAGGCGTTGGCACCTTCATCACAAACCAACTCACCGGCGCACAAATCGGCGCCGGGAACACACGCACCGGCGGCACACGTTTCGAGGCCGTTGCACGCGAGACCGTCGTTGCACTCCGCGCCCTGAAGGATCATTCCGTCCGGGATCAGTGTGTTAACGCACTGAAGGGATCCAAGCGGAGAACACGAGAACAGGTTGCATATACCGTCGGACCAAGCCGTCGGATCGTACGCGGCGTTGCTGCTGCAGAATCCATCGCCCGCAGAGATGCAAGTCTCAGCTCCAGCACAGTCACCATCGACGGCGCAAACTTGAGACGGGTTTCCCGAGCACACAAAGGTGTCGCAATCGCCTTGGGTCGTGCAACCCAAGCCGTTGTGCCCACCGGCCGTGCAGATCTGGGAGGCATTGGCGACGCAGTTGCCGTCGCCGTGCCCCGGTATGCTGTCACAATCCGCATTCGAGCGGCAACCCAGACCAAACCGTGGCCCCGTGGTGCATACCTCGTCCGCCACGCCACCGCAGCATTCCAGATCGAAACGACAGGAGAGACCATCGTTCGCGCCACCGACGCACGCGCCCGCGCAATCGGCGTCGCCCGCGCAGCCAAAACCGTCCCTTGGACCGCCGGCGCAGGCTGCAGCCGAACATGAGTCGAGCGTGCATGGGTCGCAGTCGTTGCACTCGACATCCGTTCGGCAGGGATCACCTGGCGCCCGGGCCAAAGAGCCGTTCAGTCCGACCGCATGCGGACCATTGATCGCTTGGCGCTCGCTTCCGGCTCGCCCAACCGCCGGACGATCATTTCGGTAGTCCACGGTGATCGGCGGGAGAACAGGATGGCCGAGGCGATCAGAGATCACTGGTCCCGCCGCCAGCGCATGGCTTGACTTCGTGTCCGGCGCGGCGACAGCGCGACTTTCGATTTCCTGGTTTCGTCCAAGGCCCTCAATGCGTTTCTCAGCCGCTGAGCGCCAGGTCGCGGCCGACGTTTGCGCCCCGACCGGTGCGATCGGAGGATTTGCGGGCGGCGATGCCGCTTGTGCATCAGGCAGACTCTGTGCCTCCGCGGCCAACAAGAAAGTGATCAATGATAGAACGCTCAGACACGTTAGCTCGACTGTGCGTCTTGCCATCTCAGCTCTCCAAATGGGAAATGTCGGACAAACTCAGAAGGCGCATGGTATGATCAGTATCACCGCACAACAACCACGATTTCACTTTGGCTCACATACTTCATCATCCGGGGTGATTGTCGCCGGATTGGTCGATGAGCGTTCTTCCTGTGACGTATACCGGATACTCACGATCTCGGCGCACGAGCCCCCCTCACGCCCATATGTAGTGCCGGTCCTTACTGGTGGAATCAGGTGGGGATAAGGCGTCCGACGATCTGTGCCTTAGCGAAACGACCGGGAGATGTCGACCGTTGTTAAGAAGGTCAACTTCTAGAATGAAGTGACGCCGGTTTGTTGATCCACCGATTCTCGCGCCAATCAAGGTCGACCATAAAGCCTTCCTCCGTAAGCAGTTATGTAGCCTCCAGCGACGGCTGGAGGGAATGTGGCTGATCGGTCGCGGGGGGGGGGCGGGCCGCCCCGCGGCCG
>JAJDDV010000007.1 GCA_029260135.1 Phycisphaerae bacterium
CGAAGCCCTGGGACCGAGCGTCGCCGTCGTCGACCGAACCATCGATGTACACGTCGCAGCACTTCGAAAGAAGTTGGGCGACGCAGCAAACTGGATTCATACGATTCGAGGCGCAGGATACACCTGGCGCGATCCAGCCCAAAACGACGAATAGCACCATGGCCTTCGGACTCGGTCGGTACTTCTGGAAACTCTTCATCGTCAATGCCGCGCTAATGGCGCTCCTGCTCGCAGCCAGTGTGTGGGTCATCCTCGCCCAGGTCGACCGATTCCATCACGAAGAAACCTCACGCCATCTTCGAAGCCAGGCCGCTGCGCTCGAGGTCGCCGTCCGCGATCGCTTCGATCCGGCAAGCGCCGACGCACTCGACGCCCTGGCAAAAGAAGTAGGCTCCACAGAGAGCGAAGGCGTTCGTGTCACATTCGTCCTGACAGATGGAACCGTCCTCGGAGACTCCGAAGCCCACCCTGCCGAAATGGAATCCCACGCCGACCGCCCCGAAATTCGCCAAGCACTAACCGGAGAATTCGGTGAGAGCACACGCTGGTCGCACACCGTCTCCAAGAACATGACCTACGTCGCCGCGCGCATCGGACCCGCCGAAAACCCTCGCGGTGTCGTGCGCGTCGCCATGGCCCGCCAGCGCATCACCGAGCGCGCCAAACCCGCACAGCGACTCATCATGACCATCGCCATGGTAACCGTCGCCGCCGCCGTCCTCTTGGCTTTGGCGCTCGCATTGCTCTGGAGCCGCCGCCTCAGGCGCATCACCGAAACCGCACAGAACATCGCCCGGGGAGACCTCGATGCACGCGTCGACGTTCTGGGGCACGACGAAGTCGCACTGCTCGCTCGGTCCCTCAACCGTATGCGGTCGAGACTCTCAACCCAGCTCAACACCATCGATCGCCACCGCCGTACGCTCGAATCCATACTCTCCCAGCTTCGCGAAGGCGTTGTCGTCGCAGACGCCAATGGCCGCATCGTCCTCATCAACAACGAAGCCATGACGCTCCTGGGACTCGCCGAGCAGAACCAGGATCAATCACTCGTCGGCACGGTCGTGGAACAATGCGTGCCGCAGAAGGCGCTCCAGGAAATGCTCTTCCCGTCAAAAGCTCGGACCGTCACGGCGGAGGGAGTCACGAAAGGGGCAGCCGAGGCAGGCCTCGCGGATTCGGCCGACGCCCCAACGCTGGAGAAAGAACTGGAACTCTCAGCCACGGGAGAAACCCGCCACGTGCTCGCGCGGGCCTTCGGCGTCCGCCTTCCAGAACTGCCCGAACCCAGCCCCACGTCAAGAACCACCCGCACCGGCCGCGTACTCGTTCTCACCGACATTACAGATTACACCAACGTCATGCAGGTCAAAGCCGACCTCGCCGCCAACGCCTCTCACGAGCTGCGAACCCCCCTGTCCGCCATTCGAGCCGCCGTCGACACACTCCGGTCGCTCGACTTGCAGCACGACAGCCAAACCGCCGCAGAGTTCATCCACGTACTAGACCGCCACAGCACCCGCATGCAGGACATGATCACCGATCTTCTCGACCTGTCGCGTCTCGAATCTCGCAAACACCCCTTCGAAGAAGCAACGGTGTACGCCCGCTCCTTGCTCGACGACCTTCACGCTTCCTTCAAGGACGCGCTCGCCGCCAAGACACTCCACTGGCACGCCTCGATCGCGGAGCCCGATACGAGTTTCGCCGCCAGCCGCGAACTGCTGGGCATGACCCTCCGAAACCTGGTCGACAACGCAATTCGATTCACTGAATCTGGAGGGGAGATCCGACTGACCGTCACCCGCGACGAGCAAGAAGTGCGAATCGAGGTCGCCGACACCGGATGCGGCATTCCACACGAACATCAACAGCGCGTCTTCGAACGATTCTATCAGGTCGAACGCGCGCGATCAGGACCCAACCGCGGAACAGGCCTCGGACTCTCTATCGTCCGCCACGCCGCCGCCGCCATGAACGCCTCCATCGAACTCCACAGCACCCCCCGCCAGGGGACCCGCATCACCATCTTCATCCCTGCACTTGCGTAGGGTGCGTTCCGATCGCACCGCCTTGCCTGGCGGGTGCCCCATCTCGTTAGCGAAGCGATGAGGCGGGGGAGCCGATGATCGCCGGCGATAGCCGTCCGCACGGGGGCCCCATTGTTGAGAAGCAACGGTGGGGGGCAGACAGACAATGGGGCGCCGTACCTGACGGGTGCCAGAGCTTTGACACACTTCCAAAGGATCCGGACGCGGGGGCGGCCTGTTTCTATCCCCTTCGCCGCCTCGTGGCGGAGCGGTCCCGACGAAGTCGGGGTCGCTTCCGCCTTCACTCCCTCCGCAACAAGACCTCGACGACCGTCGACGCGTCCACCACGCCGGGTACTTGAAACATCAGATTACCGTCCGCGTCACGTACCGTCTGCTCAAGAAGCTGATCATTCACATAGACCCAGCTTTGGCGGTTCTGCGCGTCGACAATCGTGAACGCGGGCGAGAACCTCGGCCTCCTTCCGCCGTTGATCGTCAACCGTACCCGTCCGCGATCCGGCGCGATCACCCAACTCCCAGCACCCGCGTCGAAGCCGGGCGTTGCACCAGGCGCGGCGGAGACCCTGACGAACGAACCGAGTTCGAGTGTCGGAGCCGCCGCCGTCGCATAGTCAACAGCACGAGCCCGCAACGCTTCATCGCGAATCGGCTCGGGCGCGAAGAAGTAGTGCCCATCCCACTGTTCGACGTCTTCCTCGCCCCGTGGCCGCGTCACGACAACCGACGGCCGTCCACCCAACGACGACTCCGTCATCTCAAGTCCCTTGCGCGCACCACCCGGAACGAAGACGACCCGACCGTCACCCATCGTCGAACGCATTACGCCGTAGTGAGCCACGGGTTGCTCTTCCGACGAAGAACCGGCCCCTTCGATAGCGGCCTCACCGATCGCAACATCCCCGCCCGCAAACATCGCGAGCCCAAGCTGCGACGCAGACCAGGAACCCGCCTCGGCCGTCGCTTCGACCGTCACATAGACCTGCCCGCTCGGATAGACCGTATACACCCACCGTTGGAACGGCCGACGCTCCAGTCCCTGCGGATCGGCCGGATCATCCACAAAACGCCATTCACTCGCGATGACCGTGCGAACCGCGTTCATCTCGGCAATCCAAGGCCGAACCGCAACCGACTTACCCAAATGCGTGAAGTCGGCGCTCACCGCGTCCGACGACGCAACGACAACGGGCGTCGGCCCCAACGCGATCGATCCGATCTTGTTGTCGAGTCGGTGGGGATCCGCTGCAGGGTTGAACCACTCGACGATCTGCCCGTGGGCAAACGTAATCTCGAAGCCCGACTCAGGTGTTACCGCGCCGACACGCCACCGCCGCCCAACCTGCCGCACATAAAGACGCCCGTGATCAGCGCCCGAATCGCCGAACAGATCCTTCTGGTTTCCCGCCAGCAGAATGTCGTCGATGTGAATCTCTACCGGCTTGTTCGTACCGGACACGGCCAACCGCAGTTCGCGAATGTCGTCCAGCGGAACGCGCGACCCGATCTGGGCGAGGTCCAACCGAAGGGTCGTCCAACCAGAGTGAAGCGGAATCGTTGTCCGGGTAACTCGCCGATCCGCCGGCGGGCCGCCCGTCACGGTAAGCTCCGCCGAGAGCGTCCGCTTCGGCGAGCGAATGCTCATGAGCAGCAGGTCATAGTCTCGCCAGTCGCGCTTGAGATACCACTGGTTCGCCTCTTCATTGCTGATGACCACGGCGTCATCGGGAGACGCGGCCGTGAACGCCAAACCAGCCATCCCCGTATCGGCTCGGCCGCTTCGCCCCTCGCGCACGCACACCGCGCGCTCCGATGCGTCCTTGAGCTGCACCAGCTCCATCTGCCTTGGATCTTCAAAGTCGGCAATGACGAGGAATCGACCACTCTGCAACGCGGGATAAACTCGGCTGAGCTGATCGAACCTCGTCGGCGCTACAGGCCCCGATCGTTCCGCCGTTCGACATCCGCCCGCAATAGCCGCCACACCAAAACAGACCGTCGCAGCGCGCTTCATCACCCAACGCAGACTCATTTGGAGGGAGTTCATCGTAGCCTCGTTCCGCATGCCCAGGGTTCGACAGTGCAACACAGCCCAAAGTTATCCGGACCTCGCGCGTTCCGCAATCCGTTTTGTCAAGCGGCCCGACGACGGCCGTTTCCCTGAGGCTCGCTGCCGTGCTAGGATAGAATAGCGGCGGAGCTACGTCGCTCCCAGAAGAGAGCAGAATCATGGCCAACGCCAAAATCGTCGTTGTCGGTCCGGGTGAGATCGGGCTGATCACCGACATCTACAACCAGGTGTTCAGCCCACCCGAGAGCGAGGAGTTCTTCCAGCGCCGGTTCATGGGTCGTCATAACATCACGATGTTCGTCGCTATGGTCGACGAGCAACACGTCGGCATGTCGATCGGGTTCGAAGTGATGCCCACAACATTCTTTTGCTGGTTGTGCGGCGTGCTTCCGGACGCCCGGCGACTGGGCATCGCTACACAATTGATGCACGCGCTTGAGGCCTTTGCGCGAGACCACAGCTACAACATCCTCCGCTTCGAGTGCCAGAATCAGCATCGCCCCATGCTGCACGTGGCTATCACCGAGGGATACGATCTGGTCGGCATTCGCTGGGACACGTCCACCGCCAACAACGTCGTCATCTTCGAAAAAGACTTGCGTTGATCCGCTTTCACGCCTCCTGACCCCGATCGCAGCCTGCACCCGCAAGCTCCAGGCCGCGCATGGCCGATAATACCTGGGTCATGACAGACGAAACTCTTCCCGCCGCGTTCGCGCTGATCTCCGAGCACCCCTCGCCGGCCGCCGACGCCGCGCTGGTCGAGGTCCTTGCCGAACTGGAGCCGTCGGTTCAGTCGGCCGCGTTCGGTCTGCTTCTGCAACGTGCGGATCCAATAGCGTTGAGTCAAATGATCGCAAGGCGGCACGATTACGATGCCGGACTTCAAGAGCGGCTCTTCCAACAGGTTCACGAGTTGGCACCGGGATTGGCTGCGGCCATCGCGTCCGAGTCCCGGCAAGCACGTCTTCGCGCGATCGAATTGATCGTCGAGACGCGATGCTCTTCATTGGCTCATCTTCTAGCCGACGCCGTTCGATCGACGTGCGAAAGTACCTGCGCGCGGGCCTGCGACGGCCTCTACGCCATGGCTCGAGCACTGATCGAGCGGCGAGATCACGCGGTCACTTCCGGACATATTGCGGGCTGGAACGCGGATGCGGATCACCTGACGGACGCGTTGCGACTGGCCCTGCGCCGCCGTGACGTCGATCGTCAACCAAACGTTCTCCATGCCGCGCTTTGGTTCGCCGATCGACTTGAGCAGGCCATCCTGCAACAGGTCCGAGACGCGCGAGCGAAGATGACCGGCGCTTTGAGCCGCCTGGTGGAGGAGACCACGGACGTGTTGCTGGCCGACGTCGCCGTTCGATGGCTCGCGAGCCCCGACCTGCGCGAGATCATTGGCCGTGCGATCAGCCGCAATCGCAACCCCGCTTTCATGCGCGCGGTCCTCGAACACGGATGGCTCTTGACCGATCCGTGCATTGAGAAAGGATGCCGTTGCATCAACAGTGGCGAATGGATTGCGTCCGCGACGAACGCTCTCGGGGAACTGGACGATTCACACCTCGCGGGCGGCGTCAGAATGCTCCTGGCCGCCGCACCAACCTCACAACGTAAAGTTGAACGGATGGGGGAGATGATGGAGAGTGAGCGCTCTGCCATGCGTGACACGGTGTTGTCACAGTTGGTTGCGGATGGAAGTGCCGCTTCATCGAATCTGCTGGCACTTGCGGCTGTCCGGTGGAGAGGGCGCGCGAAGCGGATGGCGTTGACGGAATGGCGGCGACGGCAGGCGCGTACTGGAATTGTTCCGGCTCGACTTCAGGGTGCGGCCAAGAGTGACACGTCGGTGGCACAGGCGGCGTTCGAGGTTTACTGGGGATCGTTCGAGGATCCGGATTATGAAGAGTCGAAACCAGGTGTCGAGGCGCTTCGTGTGGACGCGGCTGAGTTGGTGGCGAATCTCCGGCGGAAGCTGGCGTCGCCCGATCCGGTAGATCGGGCACGCGCGCTGAGGGTGGCCATGACGCTGGGGGTCGTCGTGCAGGTGGAGGCGATCGTTCGTGGAATGATCCGAGACGCGGACCCGATCGTGCGCAGCGCAGCGGTCGGGGCGCTCGGGGGGCTACCGCCATCGAGCGTCCTGCGTGAGCTGAGAGCGCGGGTGGATGATCCGGACGCGCGGGTGCAGGCCAGCGCGGTCGAGGCGCTTGACCGCGTCGGGGGGAGGGATCGTGTTTCGTGGATCGCGCCAAAGCTTCGTTCGCCGCACGGGCGCGTGCGGGCCAACGCCATTCGATCGCTGCTGCGCGCGGGTGTTGCGGACGCGAGTGAGGCGCTGCTGGATATGATGGAGGATCCGTCGCCGGTGCATCGGCTTGGCGCGCTTTGGGTGGTGGAGCAGTTGGGATTGAAAAGTGCGCGCGGGAGATTGCAGGAGTTGACGTCGAGCGATGGTGACGCACGCGTGCGGCGTCGCGCGGCGCAGACGATGCAGGCGTTGTCGTAGTCGGGAGAGTTGATGGTCCGCACAGCGGACCCTACGTGGAGCTTGGTAAGGGGGGAGCGAGTGGTCCGCACAGCGGACCCTACGTCGAGAGTGGTGTCCGAAAAGCGTTGGATGGTATGAATGATGAGAATGGGTGTACTGCTACAGCAAGGTGGTCTTAATGAAGTGCTCCAGGCGGTGCGCGGTCGGATGCAGCAGGGCGATTCGTGGCTTCTGTTGTTGAAGCTTCTGGCGTTCATGGTCGTGCTGGTTTTGTTGACGCACTATCTGACGAAGCACCTGCAAGGACGTGAAAAGGCGGCGCAGACGGCGAGCCCGACTCGGTTGTTTCGCGGGCTGTTGCAGCAACTGGGGCTTACCGCCGTGGAGCGTCGATTGTTGGAGTCTGTGGCGCGGCAATGCAAACTGGCTAACCCGAGTGTTCTACTTTTGAGCCCCGTGTCGTTCGATCGGTATGTGTGTGGCGTTGGGGAAGGTGGGGATCGACCCCAGGACGTCGCTGACGGTGCGTCGGATTCGCAGGCGGCCGTGAAGATTCGCGATGTGCTGTTTCCGAGTGTGGAAGCGGGAGGGACGGAGGAACGTAGCGACGCGGCGATCCCGATGTCGTCGGGATAGGCTCCGCCTGTAGAACGTCACCGCTGGTCCACCCGGCCTGTGTCAGTTCAGGATCCCACACGGGCAAACAAGTGTGCCCATGCCACGCAGCTCATGACCTTTCCGAGGAACCGGGCCTACGAGGAACACGACCTACTGGGCTGGCCGCAGGAGGTATCGCGGTATCGGCGGATGAGGATGGCGTCGAGGGCGCGTGCGGGGCGTGCGCGGGTTGATGTCCGGGGAGGCGGGATCTATAACCATGCGTGAATCATGATCACGACGAAGGGACTTACGAAGCGGTTTGACGGGACTCTGGCCGTCGACGCCCTGAGCTTCGAGGTGCGCGAGGGCGAGGTGCTGGGTCTGCTCGGGCCTAACGGGGCTGGTAAGACGACGACGATTCGGATGCTGGCTGGGTTGATCGCTCCGAGTCGCGGCGCGGCGACGGTATGCGGGCACGAGATCGGTCGGGACGGTGCGGCGCTTCGTGGGCGCGTGGGGCTACTTACGGAAGCGCCTGGCCTGTGGGGGAGTCTCAGTGCGAAGCAGAATCTGGAGATCTATGCGCGGTTGTATGATGTCGAGAAGGTCGGCGCGCAGGTGGAGAAATATCTTCGCCTCCTGGAGCTTTGGGATCGGCGGAACGATGCGACGGGGACATTTTCGAAGGGGATGAAGCAGAAGCTGGCGTTGGCGCGCGCGCTGGTTCACGAGCCGAAGGTGCTGTTTTTGGATGAGCCGACGTCGGGGCTCGATCCGCAGATGGCGAAGCTCGTTCGGGATTTCATCGAGACGCTTCACGGCCAGGGGCGGACGATTCTCGTGACGACGCACAATCTGGATGAAGCGCAGCGATTGTGCGATCGGGTGGCGGTGATTCGGACGCGTCTGGTAGCGATCGACGATCCGAAGATGTTGCACGCGCGGCTGTTCCAGCGGGGTACGCTGGTCCGGCTGAAACAAGTCGAGGCGCGGTTCGTTGAGGCGGCGGGGGCGTTGGAATTCGTTTCCGAGGTTCGCCTGGCGGGCGAGGAACTTCACGTGGCGTTGGAGAATCCGGACGAGAACAACGCGGCGCTGGTTCGCCGTTTGGTGGAGGTGGGTGCGGATGTAGTCTACGTGACGTCGAAAGAGCCGTCGCTGGAAGAAGTCTATTTGAAGCTCATGCAGGAGGAGGACGAGGCATGAGCTATCGCGTGAGGGTTCTTGTCAGGAAGGAGTGGGCGGAGCTGATTCGGCGGCGCGTGATGGTCGTGCTGATGGCGGTGCTTCCCGCGGGGTTACTTGCGATCGCGACGGCGGGGGCGCTGGTGCTGCCGGTGTTGATGAGTGAGAAGCGTGCCCAAGAAGATCCGGACATTGCGCGCGCGTTCGAGATGATCAAGCACCAGGCGCCGGACCTGGCTGCGATGGGTCCGCAGACGGCGTTCGGGATTCTTCTTCTGCGGCAGATTCTGCTGCTGCTGCTGCTGGTGCCGATTATCGTGTCGATGTCGGTGGCTGCGTATAGCATTGTGGGTGAGAAGGTGAATCGGAGTCTGGAGCCGTTACTGGCGACGCCGATTTCGACGAGGGACTTGCTCTTGGGGAAGGCGCTCGCGTCGGTGATTCCCGGGGTCGGGCTGACGTGGGTGCTGTTCGGTCTATTCGCCGGGGGTATCGCGGCGTTTGCTCCGGAGGGTGTGTTCGGGCATGTGGTGAATCTGACGGCGTTGAGCGTAATGTTCCTGCTGTGTCCGGCGATCAGTCTGCTGGCGCTGAGTGTGGTCATTATTACGTCGTCGCGATCGAGCGATCCGCGGTCGGCGCAGCAGATCGGGGCTGTGGTCGTTATCCCGATTGTCTGCATCATCACGGCGCAGATGTCGGGGCTCTTCCTGTTGACGCCGATGATGGTTGCGGTGGGGACGTTGGTGTTGGCTGTTCTGGATTACTTCGTGCTGCGGGCCGGGGTGGCGTTGTTTCAGCGTGAAGTGATTCTGACGAAGTGGGGGAGGTGAGGAGGGAAAGGGACTTAGGGGCGGAGGGGCGCAGGGACGGAGGAAAAAGAAGACGGGGAAGCGACGGGGCGACGTAGCGACGAAGCGAAGGAAGACAGAGAAAAAGGGGAAGCGATCCCGACTTCGTCGGGGCCGGCGCCGCGACGGACGTAGAGAAATCGATCGCGGGAGGGGGGATTACAAATTGCGACACGTTGAGCGGGGAAATCGATGACGAAGGCTGGTATGATGTGACCATCACGGCCTGGGGGATCGAAGGGCAGGAGGTGTCGGCCGATGGGCAGGCAGTGCAGCGCATGTCGGAGTGAGCATCCTCACCACGCGAATTTCTGCGCGATTTGTGGGCGAGCCCTTCCCGCACCGCCCGCCCTTTCACCGGTTCGGACGGGACGGCTGGCGATGGCGGTTGTCGTCGCGGTGGCGGCGTCGGCGGTGATCGTTACGGCGGCACGTTCTCCGCGTGTGACGGTATCTCGCTCGCTGGATCTTCCGTCGGAGAAGTCGGCGGCGCTGTACGAGCTGCTGCGGCCTAGCGACGTCAAGGTGATCGTTTCCAGGGATCATGACCGGCTTCGGGTGCGGGGTACGCCTGCTGAGTGTGATGCGGTTTCGGCGTTTGCGGGGCTGGTGACTCGGCACGTGGATCATTCTCCGGGTGAGCTGAAACGATGCATGGCCCAGGCGCGTCGGGGCTGGTCGACGAAGAAGACGTACAAGCTGTCCACGCGTGGGGCTCGTGCTCTGTTCGGTGCGCTTGCGCCGGAGGATGTTCCGGTTCTGGTTTCGCGGACGGGAAACCGGGTGCGGGTGGAGGCGAGCGTAGAGGATCAGGCGATTGTGGCGGAAATGGCGTCCATCCTCCGGGGGCATCGGTTGTAGCGTGTTCAAGTCGGGTGTTCCTTTCGGCTTCGGCTCGGATGTGATGCCTTGGGATCGCGCAGGCTGAAGCGTGCGGCTCAGGATGCGATGCTTTGGGATCGTGCAGCCTGAAGTGTGCGGCTCGGATGTGATGCCTTGGGATCGCGCAGGCTGAAGCCTGCGGCTCAGGATGCGATTCGCGGCGGCTGGTGCTTCTTCACCGGTTGGAGACCGGCGTCACACACTTTGGTTTCATTTCGTTTGAGGACGGTCTGGTCCCACGGCGTCATGGGGCGGATCAGGGGGAGGTGGGTAGCGGCACGCGGGACCGGTGTTGCTG
>JAJDDV010000061.1 GCA_029260135.1 Phycisphaerae bacterium
CCGCATGGGTCGGCCCCACGCGCCAGGTCAGCGAAAACAGCGGCAGCGTCGATCCCGTCACCGGCTGGGCAACCTTCACCACCGCCACACTCCAGTGCGATCCCCACTTCGACACCTTCGCCTCGATGGGAACGATCCACATCTACGACAAAGCCATTATCCCCGGCGCCCAGTACACGATCGAGACGATCAGACAGGACTGCACACAGACCAACGCCGCCAACTACTCACCCCCGCTCGCAGTCACGACGAGCACGTTCGGCGACGTCGGCGGCTTCTTCGATCCAACCTCACAGACGTGGTCCGCTCCGGACGGCGTCGTGGGTGTCCCAACGGACGTGGTCGCGCTCGTGGACAAGTTCGCGAATCTCCCCGGCGCTCCGTCCAAATCTCGCGCCGACCTCTACCCCGCGACGCCCGATCAGGTGATCTCGATCATCGACATCGTCCAGGCCGTCGATGCCTTCCGAGGCAACGCGTATCCGAATATCCCGATCGTACCGCCCTGTCTCTGAACCCATCTTCCATGGGTCAACCTCTCGCCAGGCGAATGCAAGGTGACCACTAAACACTGATAACTGATTACTGACAACGAAAGACTGACAGCTACGACACGCCCGTCTGCATCACGCGCTTGCTGAGCTTCTCGTAGAATTGCAGTGCCACCGCCTGCTCGGCCTTCACCACGTCGTCGGCGCCGAGCTGCGAAGCCCGCATACCTTTCGACGAGTAATGCGTTCGGGCGATGATGTAGATGTCCGGCTTCAAACGGCGTGCCAAAGATGTGGCACTCAGGACCGCGTCCTCGTCCGGAATGGTCAGCGCCAAAATCGCCGCCTGGTTCAAACCGGCTTTCGTGAGTGTATCAGCGTCGAGCACGTCACCCTCTTGGATGTCGCGACCCAGCGCACGCTGCGTCGCCACGGTGACGGCGTTCTTTTCGACGATGGTGTAGGAGAGCTTGGCCTGCTCCAGAAGATCCGCCACGCAGCGACCCGCAAGCCCGAAACCGACCACAATGACGTGTCCGTCAATCGGGCGCGCGTCGCCCGGTGACACCAGTGGCGTGACCAGCACCCGCGTCCCTTCAGGCCAGTCAGCCCGTTCATCCAACCGAACCTGACCGTCACGGACGGTCGCACCGATCGGCTGTTCTGATATCGAAGACATCCTTCCTTCTCCGTCGCCGCAGGCCGTGTTGAGAAGGGGCGGGTTCAAGCATTATCCATCCACAGCGCGACTCGCGCCGTCCCTACCCCTCGCCTTATAGCGGTGGGATGGAAGGGGGGTCTTACTACACTTTCGTGGAAAACTTCCGAAGGGCCTCAGCCACCAGGTAGAACGACCCCGTGATGCAGATCAGATCCTCCCGCGTGATCGCGCTCGTCGCGATACGCATCGCATCTTCCACGGTCTCCCCGACCTGAGCCATCTTGCCCGAATGTTCGGTATAGTCAGCCGCCAGTTCCGCCGGATCGGCAGAACGCGGAGAACCCGTGCTCGTGAAGATCATCTTATCGGCCCCGATCTGGAGCCGACGAAGCATGCCGGTGATGTCTTTGTCCTTCTGGCAGCCGAAGATCACAATCATCGAGTCATACGGTACGTGTTGACCGATCCCACGCATCAATGCATCGATGCTGGCTCCGTTGTGCGCACCGTCAACGAGGATCCGCGGCTCCTCGCAGATCATCTGCATCCGCCCGTCCAGCGTGACGTTGGTCAAACCGGCTACGGCCTGCTGATCGTCGATCGCGAAACCACGGCCCTTCAAGACGTCTAAAAGCCCGAGCGCCAGTGTGCAGTTCGTCGCCTGATGTTCACCCAGAAGCGGAACATACAGATGCTCGAACCGGCTGTTCTGCGTCGTCAGACAGATGCGGGCGTGACGGCCGGCCGCACGTGAAAACTCGAAGCGATAGCTGAAGTCCACCCCGTCATTCGAGTATCGAAGCGGCGCTTCCGCCTCGGACGCCGCCGCCTTGAGTACCGTCTTGACACTAGCGGGCTGTGGCGCGCTGACCACCGGAATCCCCTTCTTAATGATCCCGGCCTTTTCCCCAGCGATGGCCGCGATGTCATCGCCGAGCTGAGCCCCGTGATCAAAGCTGATGCTGGTGATACCGACCGCCTCCGGACTCACCACGTTCGTGGCATCCAGCCGGCCGCCCATCCCCGTCTCGACCACCGCCAGCTCGACCTCTTCATCCGCGAAGTACCGAAAAGCCGCCGCCGTCAAGACTTCGAAGTAGGTCGGTTCCGGGACCTTGGCCTTCTTTGCTATCTCTGACACCGCCGCGACACACTTGGTAAAGGGTCGCTCCTCGATCATCTTCCCATCCACGATGATTCGCTCGCGAACGTCCAGGAGATGAGGCGAGGTGAAGAGTCCGACCTTGATCCCACACGCACGCAACATCTCGGCGAGCATGGTGGCTGTGCTGCCTTTGCCCTTGGTACCGGCGATATGGACGGACTTAAACGAACGCTGGGGGTTATCCAACGCGGCCAGCAGCCTTGTAACTCGCGCAAGGCCGAAGTTACCGGTCGTGTACTTCGCGCGGCGCACGCGCTCGTAGTTCGTCAGCGAGTCCAGATAATTGATCGCGGACCGGAAGGTCCGGATGGTCTTCGCCGCAGTTTTTGGCTTTGTGGCGCGGCGCGGCCTAGTTGCAGTAGCTTTAGTCATTGACGGCATGATTGTAATAGCCCTTCACGATTTCGTCAACGCAGAATAACCCATTCATCCTGCGAATCCCGCCAGGTCGCCGAGCGACGGTTTTCGGCATAACCTCTGCTCCTAAAGGAAGTTACAGAGAGACGGCGACTGTCAGGCGGGTACCCCGCGTAGTCCACGCCGGACCAGCGAGGGCCATATATAGTATGTCCGGACGACATCCAAGGTTCATCCAAATCGTCGCAAACGTCCGGAATTGACGATATTCTACACGAGAACGGTCAAAGTGACAAGGGCTGGACGTGGCCTGTTACGCTGCTGTCGCAATGGCCCAGGTCCGATATACGCTCGCTCTATAGCTGCCAAACAGGCGCCACTCCGATACAATGGACGCCATGTTTGACTTCGACCTTGACTACGGAATATCGCGAACAAGAGTCACAGTACGACTGAACGCCCTCGACGATGGTGGGCGGATTCTGCGCGAGGTCTCTGCCAAGACTGACGACCCATTGGCAGACCCGGCTGCCGGCACTGACACACGTTTGGCAGAGGTGGAGGCCAAGTGTGACGGGCGGGTGACCGTCGTGGTCACGGATGATCGAGTCGGGGACCTCTACGGTTCGCGACTTGTCGGGTCGCTGAAGGGGGCGGGATTCTCGGTTGAGGAGTACCGGATTCGACCTGGCGAGGCGTCGAAGTCGCTGGCGGTGGCTGAGGACATCTATCGGTTTCTGGCAGCGAAGAACGTCGGCCGCGACGGGTGTATCCTCGCGCTGGGTGGCGGGGTCGTCAGCGACCTGGCGGGGTTTGTGGCGGCGACGTGGATGCGTGGTGTGGATTTCGGGGTCTTCCCGACCACGTTGGAGGCTGATGTTGACGCGTCGATCGGTGGAAAGACGGCGGTCAATACGTCGGCTGCTAAGAATCTGGTTGGCGTCTTTCATCAGCCGCGATTCGTGGCCATCGATCCGGGCTGTCTGACGACGCTGGAGGCGAGAGACGTTAGGGCCGGACTGGCGGAGTCGGTCAAGCACGCGCTGATCTCGTCGGAGGAGCTGCTTCGCTTCCATGAGGCCAACGTCGATGCGATTCTGGCGTTGGATGCCTCGGTGGCGCGCGAGCTGATTCTCCGGAACCTGCGCGTCAAGGGTGACATCATCGAGGCGGATACGCTGGAGCAGCGTGACAAGAGGATCCTGTTGAACTTCGGGCACACGATCGGCCATGCGATCGAGTCGGGTGTGGGGTATACGCTGCGCCACGGCGAGTGCGTGGCACTCGGCATGGTTGCGGCGTGCCGGTTGTCGGTGACGATGGGTCTTCTCGATCACTCGGTTGTCGAGCGCATGACCGCCCTTCTTGTTCGCCTCGGACTGCCGACGCAGTTGGAGGAACGAATCGATACCGACACACTTCTGGCGACCATTCGTAATGACAAGAAACGCCGCGACGGCCGCCTGCGTTTCGTTCTTCTCGAAGCTGTTGGTCGACCGGTGGTTCGGGATGACGTAGGCGAATCGCCGGTTCGCTCGGCGTTCGAGTCTCTGGTTGGTCTCAACGCAAGTTGAAGGGGCCCCGACTTCGTCGGGACAGGCGCCGGGGAGGGGGAGGCGTTGTCAGTCGTCAGTTGTCAGTCGTCAGTCGTCAGTTGTCAGTCGTCAGTTGTCAGTTGTCAGTTGTCAGTCGTCAGTTGTCAGTTGTCAGTTGTCAGTCGTCAGTTGTCAGTCAGAAGGTGCATCAAGATGCACGCTACAGGGCTCCTACGCACCTGGATTGGGGATTAGGAGCAGGGAGTGGTGGTTGAATGGTGGGGTGTGATCGTGGACGATCGATGGCGCAGGTGGTCGACGAGGGTCTGCAGACGTCGGGCGACACTGTGCCGAGCCAGTGCGGCTGAGCGGGCGGCGACAAGGGTGGAACGGGTCGTGTCGTGTGGCGGAGTTGCGCTCGCCGAATCGTCGGTGGTCAGTTGTGCGATGAGCTGTGGGAGTTGGTGTGCGGCGGTGTAGAAGTGAATGAAGGGCGCTAGACTCTCGAGGCCCGGATAGGATTGGGCAAAGGGTAGGGTGGGAGCGCGGAGAATGACCGCCACACCGGCGGCGAGGGCGTCGAGGGCGGTTTGGATTGAGGCGGGCAACGCGTCGGGGATCAGAACGATACCGGCGCCATGGAAGACGCTGTTGAGTTGGGGGCCCGTGGGAATGTCTCGTCCGGTTTCGTTCGGGTCGCGTTGTGGTGGATGCCAATGCCGGCCCCACAGCTGGACGGAGCAGCCTGTGTTTCGCAGTGCATCTGCGGCGACCCGCGCGAGGGTAGCCGGGATGATGTGCGTGTTGATCAGATCGATGAAGTGCGTTCGCACTTCGGTGGTTTCCAGGGTGATCTCGGTCTTTCGCTCGGCGTCTTCGAGGAGTCGCTGGGCGGCGACCATGCCGTTTTCGTCGACGTAGCGAACGGCCTGCTGCTGGATCGCATTCCAGAGTGCCACATGGCTGGCATGGCCGATGTCGCAACTCTCGGGACGATCGTCGGGATGATCGGAGAGGATTGCGACGTGGGGGGCCGGGGCCGCAGCCTCGGGATGGCTGGAGTCGATGGGGTGGTAGGCGACGTCGTCGGCGGCGACGTCGAGGCGAAGGAGGTTCGGGACGGGAACGCCGGCGTCGATCAGGCGATCGTGCAGTGCTTGTGAGGTGGCGGCTACGATGTCGTGGGGCGCGGGCCCCAGGACTCCTTCATCCTGTAGGGGTAGGTTGAGGATCGCGCCGGGGACGTACCAGACGACGATGGGCAGATCGTCGGGAACGAGTGATCGCATCAGGCCGCCGTCGCCGTTGATCATCAAGATGAGCTCGGCGCCGGCGTCGATGACAGCCTGTAGTCGCGCGGAGAGGTGACACCGGTCCGGCGCGTCGGGCACGCAGACGGTGTGGGGCCAACCGAGTTTGGTGAGGGCTCTTTGGGCGCGATGGGCGTGATCGAGGACGACGGGCGTCGGATCGATACAGAGGAGTACAACGCGAGGCTGATCGGGAATGGCCCGAGGCGATCGCTGCCTGATCCAGTGTTTGAGGGCCTCGACGCGTTCGGCTGCGGCATCGGTGACGATTTCGCCTGCGCGCTCGATGTACCCTTGTAGTCGTGCCAGGTATGCGGGGCTGCACTGCGGAGCCGGCAGCAAGTGTACGGGAAGTTCGAAGCCGGAGTGATGCCCGAAGAACGCCGCGAGTGATTCGACGATCTGAACGCCCTCGCCCGGTACGAAGACCAGTCGGCGCTGGTCGATGAACGACGTGTAGTCGTGGAGCCTCATCGCAAGCTTGAGGTTGAGTGGATCGGCTTCGAGGACGAACAGGGCGCTGTGAGGGGGAACGCGCTCCAGAATGACGATCGGCTCCAGCCCTGTGAAGATGCCGGGGAGAATGACGTTGTGTCCATCGCCCCTTACGCCGCCGAGTGTCTGCACGGCGCTGATGGTCGGCATGGAGGAGGCGCCGAACCACGCTTGCGGCGCGTTTTCGACAGGAAGGAGGAAGGTTTTGCTGCCATCGCGGCCGGTGGCTGTCGCCACGCCCGGGGGGATGGAGACGGCTTCGACTTCGTCGGCGACCGCCGGCTGGAAGGTCTGCAGTGCGGCGATGTTCTTGCGATAGCAGTCGCTTTTTTCAGCGGCCAAAACAGCGCCTTCCGAAAGGTCAGCCGGGTCCGACATTGCTTCGCTGCGACACCAATATGGCTGCCAGAAGTATGACCCAAGCGAACCAGGCGAGTCCGGCGAAGACGACGGGCCAGGCGCGCCGCGTCTTGGCCTTCGGCTTGGCGGCCTGATCGGATCCGTTGGCGACGCGTTGGGTTTGGACGGGTTGATCCGGGTCGTCGGTTTCGGCGATCGGCGTTTTCTGATCGATCACGGGCGTCACTTTCTCATGAGTTCCGGGCTGCTCTGCCGCCGGGTCAAGGGACTTCAATTTGGATCGGAATCGTGATTTCCCTGGCACCGGCGATATTGGTTGATACCGTCAAGGTCGCTTCGTGTCGACCGGCGGGCAGGTCCTGTTCGAGCCTTATGTCGAGAAAAACGATGTGCCGGTAGCGCGACCCGGCGTGCTCGTCCAGGGCGACGGTGACGGCCTGGGTGTCGCAGACCATCGAAGTGACCTTCAGCTCATCTCGTAGCGTTGCCTGCAACTTCACGCGGCGGCGGGTGCCCAGGGGTGTTCCGTCTTGGCGCAAGAGAACGAGAGGCGGATCGACGAGACAACGCCGGGCGACCTCTCCATAGACGGGGACTCGGGCCAACGGCTGTGTGAGCGATGTGGTACGTATTTCGAGTGTCGTTGCGAACGGGCCGGGCGGCGCGTTGTCGCGCAGGGTGAGGTAGAGGGCGTACCGCGTGCGTCTTGGTCCGCTCTTGGCGGGTTCGACGGCGACGTCGAAGGCGGGCCCCGCGGAGGCAGAGAGAATGTCGAAGGGGGCCTTCTCGGTGGAGCGGATTCTCACGGGGGCGAGTCGTTTGCCGGGGCGTGAGGTCATGCGTGTGGTATCGAGCACCTTAGGTTGCCATGTCAGGTCACCGACGATTTCGCCGCGAATGGGGATTACGCGCGTTCTTTCGATATCGTCGACGAGGATCTTGACGGTGGCTTTGGTTGTGAGGGATCCGACCGATACGTCGTCGGCCACGGTGATCTTGAGGCGCTGACCGGTTCCGTTGTCGACCGGAAACGCCTCGGTCGTCAGGCGAATGGGCGACCGATCGGGAAGTTGAATGTGGACGATTTCGATCGCGTTTCGGCCGGGGCCGGGTCGGAACTCGACGGTTCGCCTGGCCTGCTGCCCGCGTTGCAGAGACTGGAGATTGACGAGCCCGGGCGGTGTGACCAGATAGACCGTTTTGACATCAGCGGTGAACCGGAGGTTGAGCTCGGGTTCGGCTGGGTCGTTGCTGTATACGATGACGTTTTTGTTCTGTACGCCGTGTCGCGCGGTGCTGTCGAACCGGGCTTTGAGGGTCAGTCGCCCGCCTGGCGGGATGATCTTGTCTTCGTCTTTCAGATTGACGACGGTACAACCGCATCCGGCTTTGGTGCGGTCGATCACCAAGGGCGCGGTTCCCTTGTTCTCGAGCAGCCACTCCACCGGGCGCTTGTCACCCTCGATGACGTCTCCGATATCGAGACGTCGCTGGGCGACATAGAGTGTGGGGGTCGGTGTGGCTGTGCTCTTGCCAGAGTCGGGGACGGGAGGAAGTTGGAAGGCTGTCGCCACGCCCGTCATCGAGAAACAGAGATGAACCGCAACCGCCTTGATCATTCCACTGCCTCCGCCATGCTCACGTCGTCCACACGCCGTTGAAGGACGACCGAGTTCAGCCGGCGGGCCGTTCCGTCCCGCTCGGTTCGATCCAAAGCGGAAGGTCGTCCTCTCCGACTGATTGTACGCACGTGTCGACGAGGTTGGAAGTAACCGGTGAGTAAGCCCCACGAAAACTCTTGGGACAAGCGTATCTTGTCACGGAGCGTATATTCCGGGCTGTCGGACGTCTCGCACGTGTGCTCGCCGGGTGTATTGTGCAACTCCGCTTTCTTTGCGGGTCTGCAATGCTTGGGCCGGGGATCCTTCTGTCCGGATTGGGTTTCGATCGGGACCCGCCCGTCAAGGGATTCGTTGGTCGAGGTTGTGCATCCGCGGACCATCATTGACTTCGCGTAGCATGAGGCGTGCATCGCGCCCGATCAGCTCCCTGCCCTGCGAGAAACGATACTGAACGATTTGCGTGTCCCCCGGTCTAAGGTTCGGGATGGGGCGGTGCTGTCGTTCGCGTCCGGGGACTCCCGCGGATGCGCGGAAACTGACGATTTCCTGCGAGCGGTTCGTCACGACGTGTCGGAGCACGAGGTCTTCGCCCTTCACGACGGCGAGCCCCCACACATCGATGTCGGCGAGTCCGAGGTCGAGTGCCAGAGGGACTTCCAGATAATAGGACTCTGAGTCGAGCGTAATCCGTGCGCGCATTTCCTTCTCTCCGGCGGCTTCGCTGTGCGGGTAGCGTACTTCGACGTTGTGGACGTCTGTCCGTCGTGCGTTGAGCGCAAAGCTGAAGGTCCGCGGTGTCACTTGCCATTCCTCGGGCGGCTTGAGATTGAACTGCCCGAATACCGGGCGGTTTCCGCGGTAGGCCATTTCGATGGCATGGACGACGAGTTCGTCGCCGGATTCGACATGTGTCGGCGTAATGGTGATGGAGGTTCGAAAGTCGATGAGCCATCGTTCGACGCCGGGAACGAAGATCGGCGTCGGACCGAGAAGGACGGTTTGACGTCCACGGTCATCCCGATCAAAGGGTTTGGACACGCCCCAGATGTCAACCTGGCGATCAGCGCGCCCCATTTGAAGGGCGTAGCGTTTCCCCTCCGGCGGCGCGTGCGGGTCCCACATGGCGAGTACGGTCGTGACTCCGTTATGGAACGCGAGACAGACCACGCCGCCTGCTACGCGGAGGACCGGTCCCGGTGAGGCATCGCCGAGAAGATCGGCGATCGTGCGAAGGACGAGGAAGGTCTCTTGGGGGTCGACCTGTTGTCCCTGAGCGGCCTCCCGGACCTGCCAAGTCTGCGGGACGAAGACTGCGGCGGCGCCGGCATGACGAGCGGTGATGATTCGCTGCGCCCAATCGGCCAGCCGCGGCAAACGGCGGAATTGTCCTCTGGGGAGCGGGGCTACGTGAACGGACACTTGCTCATATCCGAGATCTTTCAGACGGCGAATCTGCGGCGCCATCTCCTTGATGCCGATCTCGCTTCCGATCGTGGTCGAGACACGATTGACCGGGAGCTTGTCGGCGCCGGGATGGAGTGAGGATGAGACCGGAAGAGACAAGCGTGGCATCGAGATAAACGGCTCCATGGCGTCGCGCAATTGCGTAACGGCCCGGATGAGTTCGTCCTCCGAAGCGGCCTGCAATCCGGTTTCGGGACCAACCTGCCACCAGCGAAATGTGCTCGCGTACGGAGCCACGACGGAGGCGAGGTGCTGGCTCCATGCGGCCGGGTCGCTGGCGAGAACATCGGCTAGTGATCTGGCGTACGCGCCGCCGTCGCGTACCACCGCGGCGGGTGGTCCGAAGAAGACGCCGCCCAGCACTACCCCCCGTTTGACCAACGACTGGAGTAGACGATCGGTCGCTCGTCGATCGGCGGCGGAATCCTGGCGATCCGGCAGCCCTGTCCATATCGGTAACTTGACGGTACCCACGGCCTGGTGGCGCAGCAGTTCGAGTTCCACTGCGGGGTCCGTGCGGAACCGTGGATCGACTACGACGCCGAATGATCGGGCGAGTCGATCAGGCCCTCCGCGAAGAGGGCTTAGCCGTGCGAAGGTGAGCGATCGCGAAACGACGTGTGTCCCGGCGGCGAAGACGTCGAGTTCGGCGCTGTAGACCCCGGGCGACAGGTGGCCGATCGGTACACGGACGGGATCCGGAGATTCACCTCGCTCGACCGAAAAAGCCCGCTTGCCCCACACTGTTCCGTCGGCACGTACGATCGAAAAACGTCCTTCAATTCCGACGCCCTCGTTATCCGCGAGCACAATCTCAAGCTCCTGCGGTCCGTCGGCCGTGTAGATGTTGCCTGGCCGATGGGTCGCCACGGCGGCTTGGGGGAGGGCATAGATGGTGATGTCGTCAAACCAGGCGCCCCCGCGCACATCGGACCGGGGAACGTGCCGCCGTCGAGGCGTGGCTGCGCTCCATTGCGATTCCTGGAGTACCCATCCGACCAGTCCGATCGAATAGGCCTCGGCGGAGGCCGATGCCAGGTGCAGCTCAAAGCGAATCCAATCGTCGGGTGAGGCTGGACCGCCGACAAAGGCGGACCGGACCACCGTTTCCGTTAGAGGTCGTCCGGACTTGTCCAGGTAGTGGGCGCTGAGGCAGGCCCGGGCGGTTCGCAGCTGATCCGGTCTGACATAACCTTCGATTCGGTAGTCGGTGTTGGCTCTGACGTGGGTATCGTGCCCGACATACTGAAAGGCCACGTGACGTCCTTCGCTGGCGAGATGAAACGAGGGGGGCGCGGATCGTCCGACGTCGTAGTCGAACGAGCCTTTGGCGTAATGGGGGAATCCGGCTGGACGGAGGGGCTCCCAGAACTTGGGTATATCTTCGAGGTTTCCGCGGTCTCGTTCGTCGAAGTCGAACCGGTGAACGATTCGACTGGATGACAGCGGTGTTCCGCCCAGCGACTGTGCGCGTGAGGGCTCCGGTAAAGAGAACGCCGCGAGCGACGCGATGACCGCCGTCGTAATACCGCTGAACCGCATGCGCACACGCTCCACCAAGACAACATCGCTGCCCACTGAATATCGACGCCCCCGAGGCAGCGAATTAGATGTGGCCCGGTAAAATCGGCGATCCGGACCTTCCGGCGGTCTGTGTGCGACGGTTGCTTTGCCGACGGGTTCCGCTGAACATGTCCGACCGGGCGTCGGCCGCGTTTATGTGATCGCCGGACCTTGTTGGAACGCATGATCCTCGGAGGGAATGATGGACACAATTCGATTGGCGATCGCCGGGGCGACCGGGCGAATGGGGCGCGCGGTCCTCCAACGAATGGCGCATGATGAGCGATTCGTACTGGCTGCGGCGCTGACCGAGCCTGGGGATCCACTGGCGGGTACGGCCGCGCGTGTGGGTGAAATGGACGTTGACCTTACCGCCTCGCTCGACGGGTCGTGTGCCGCGCTGATCGACTTTACCACGGGCGGTGGAACGATGGCCTGGCTCGAGGTTTGCGCGAGCCAGCACATTGCGCTGGTGATCGGGGCGACGGGTCACGATGATCGCACGATGGAACGGATGCGCGAAGCGGCGAAGGTCATCCCGATCGTGTTTGCGCCGAACTGCAGCGTCGGCGTGCAGGCGATTCGTAACGTTCTCTCACAGTTCGCCCGCGAGCTTGGCGAAGCGTATGACGTTGAGATCGTCGAGGCGCATCATCGGAACAAGACGGATGCGCCGAGTGGGACCGCCATGGCGCTGGCGGAAGATGTCGCGTCGGCGACCGGTCGTCGCCTCGATCGCGATGCGGTTTTCGGTCGACATGGCCAGGTCGGCGGTCGGCCGGGAGCCCAGATCGGCATTCACGCGCTTCGGATGGGCGACATTGTGAGCCATCACGAAATTCACTTCAGTGGACCGGGGGAGACGGTCACGATATGCCATCGCGCTGACACGCGCGACACATTCGCCGCGGGTGCGCTACGGGCGGCGGCGTGGGTTGTGGAGAGGGCGCCCGGGATGTACGGCATGGGGGACGTCTTGAGTTGATTCCCCAGACAGATGGCCCCACCGGCGGGAAGCGCAATTGGAACGGATAGGCCCGCGGCTCCGCTTGGATAGGCGTTATCAGTCTCCGATATCGTGAGGCAAGGAAGTACCGTCAAGTGATCGCTGATAGTTGTCGCGGACGGTTTGGAACATTGGCGCGACGGCGTCGATGTGCATGCCGTGTCCCATCCCCTCGATGATCTCGACCTCGGCGTCGCTGCCGAGCTTCTCGAGTGAGTCTTTGAGGCGCCTCACGGCGCCTTCGAGGTAGAAGTTGTCGAACTCGCCTGCGTAGACATGGAGCTTGCCGGAGAGCTTTGGGCCCAACGAATCCCAGTTCCGCTCGAGGATGAGGCGGATGTCGTAGGCCTCCCAGGAGCGTGCGGTTTCGGGGAAGACTTTTCCGGTGGCACGATTGAAGAGCAGCTCGGGGCGGTCGGGCGCATCGCGACGGCTGAAGACGGCCTCGAACGAGTGGATCTGCCCGCCGGGTCCGAGGATGTCCTCCCGTCGGACGAAATCGTCATACCAGAGGCTGACTTCGTCGCCACGGCGCGAGATCGGGCGGCGCGTCCCTTGCTCGTCGGTGTACATGTTGGCGCCGGGCTCGTAGAGGTTGATCTGCTGGAAATCGCGAAAGTCGACGGGGTCTGGGGCGTGCGACCAGCAGCCGTTGAAGGCGTCGGGATAGGTGACCTGCAACCATAGGCTGCTCCAGCCGCCCGACGACACGCCGGTCACATATCGATGGTCTGGCGACCCTTTGCCGCGAAAGCGGCGCTCCACCTCGGGAATGAGTTCCTTGACGAGCGCCCAACCCCACGGACCGTTGGTCTGGGAATCGGCGAAGACACTGTGCCCGCGACGACACGTGGGATCGGGAACGATGAGTAACACATCGCCTATCGTCTCGGCGAATTCGGGGCGAGCGAAGAACCTGGCCATGCGGTGGTCGCCGTTGAAGCCGGGAATCATATAGACGGCCGGGTATTTGGCGTCAGGCTTTTCGTGCCATCCCTGTGGAAGGACGACGGCTGCTCTAGCCATGACTTGCCGTCCATGGAATGCGGACAGTGCGGGGCTTGCGATCTCGACGAGCTTGATCCGGTCGGTCTGGGAAAAAGGCCGGTTCCGAGCGAGCCGGTTCAGGCGGAGTCGAACGGCGCCCGTTTTCGTGGGATCCAGGATAACAACTCGGGCTTCGCTCAGTAGATCACCCGAACCTCGACCGGGAACTGGGAAGTCGTTGCTGCGGCGGGCGATGGCCTGAATGTGATACTCGCCGGGTTCGAGGTCTACCAGGCGCCGAGGGTGGGCCATCGCGGTCTCGCTGATGACGATCGGTTCGCCTGGTCTTGCCGCGGTGACGTCGCGGGCGAAGAGCTGCGGCGGATTGGACCAACGGGTGATATCGCGCCGAGGTTCGCGTTTCAGGTTCTTTGAGGCTACGACATAGACGCGGCCGGTATACGGGATCCTCTGAAACGCCGGGTCGAGTGTGATCTGAAAGGTCAGCGGGTCGGCGATTGCGGTCGGCGCTGCGCTGACCACAGCGATCAACAGGGCATAAACCCGTGGGGGGGCGGCGGCTCTTTGGCTGCAGCGCAAGTTATCCGACCTCCCGTCGCTGGAAGAGCAGTACGGCCAGGCTGAGGATCCCGGTCGTGACGAGCGCGGCGTATCCGGTGGCGAGGCCTACATAAGAGAAGGGAATGGCGGTTTTCACGGAGCCCGATTGCAGCGCGTCGATCACCCAAAAAGGCCCGATGTTGGGCATGATTCGGTAGGCGCCGGCGGCGAAGGCGGAGGCGTCCTGATACTGGCCTATGGCGTTGTCCGAGATGATCCCCAGACACAACACACCCGTGCAGATGACCAGCGTCATGAGCTGCCCAAGGCGGGTGGATGCGGCGAGGGCGACGGCGGCAGTGATGATCACGATCAGCCAGACCAGGTAGGCGGCGATAATCGTCTGGCCCCCGACATAGTAGTCTCCGAAGGGTATGACCTCCCAATCCTGCTTGAACTTCCCGATCAGAATCACGGCGGCGGTGAGCAGTGGCGTTACGAGCGCCAGCATCGTCGTCGGGAAGTCTCTTCCGTAGAAGTAGTTGGCTGCGGCGGCCAGGCCGAGGGCGATGAGCACGCTTCCGAAGCCGAACGCCAGGACGGGCTGATCCCAGGGATCGGAGCTGTTCTGCAGGACGCCGTGTCGAATGGTCATCATGAAGACGAGGGTGGATAGGTAAAACGCGATGAATAGCCCTGCCAGGAGGCCCGTGAATTTTCCCAGCAGGAACAGGGGCCGGCTGACGGGCTTGGAAATCACGGTCAGCACGGTCTTGTTCTCGATTTCGCGGCTCAAAACCCCGGCCGCACTGAAAGCGGACAAGAACAAACCACTGAGCAGGAGCGTAGAGAGACCCAGATCGAGGAGGAGCTTGTTGTCGTCCTCGAGGGTGAAGCCCGCCAGGGCGACGTTTAGGATCATAAGGACGGTGGTGGTCAGCAAGATGACGCCGAAGATCGGCTGGCGGATCGTCTCGATGAAGGTGTTGAAGGCGACGGCGTAGAAACGTTGGAACATGTTGGCACCTGACTTCCTTTATTGTAAGCTCATCGCCCATTCCGGCAAGTCATCGCCGGTAGTCGCCGCTACCCTTGAGGTACGTATCTCGGCGCGGGCGAGTTCATGGGTCCGATCGAAGTGGAGTGGTAAACATCCGTGACTGAAACCGAGGGATCCCCAGACCGACGAGCCCAACATGTTGCCCTGTTGGGCGGTTCGATGCAGTTGATCGCGTTCGGCGCCCTTTGGGCGTTATCGGGATGGGCGGACGGATCGCATCTTCTGGCCGTGTTGTCTCGTTTCATGTTGGTTGGCGTTCCGATCTGGCTGGTTCTTTACCTGATGCTCAATCAGATTCGGCGCGTGCGGGCGGAATCGCTGGAGACGGCGGAACTCCGCCGGGCACAGGCGGAGGGAACGAGTCAGGCGATTTTCGACCTGGACGACGAATCGCTCTTGATCGAACAGCGGCGGTTGTTCTGGATGGTCCGCTGGCTCCTTCCGGCGGTGACCATCATCGCGTCGGTGCTTCTGGTCGTCGGTCACTTTCTCTTCTGGCCTCTGTCGCTGGAGCAGGCGTTCGACGAGACCGTGCTGCAGAAGACCGCACAGCCGACGATGATGATGTGGTTCATCACCGGGATCGGTTTCCTCTGTTTTCTCTACGCCCGCTACGCGTTGGCTGTGGCGCGGTTACCGCAGTGGGGTCTGATTCGTGCGGGTGCGCTGTGCATGGTGGGCAGCGCGATGGCCTGCGTTCTGGTCGCGGTGGCGCTGATGTCGACGGCGACGATTGAGTGGGCGGAGGGGGCGACGACGTATCTGATCGGGATCGTCCTGTTCGTGCTCGGTCTGGAGTTCGCGATCAACTTCGTCCTGGACCGGTATCGACCGCGGACGCCGGGGGAAGTTCCTCATCCCTCCTTCGACAGCCGATTGCTGGGAATGATCGCGGAGCCGGGCGGCTTCGCCAAATCCATCGCGGATGCGATGAACTATCAGTTCGGTTTTCAGGTCAGTTCGACCTGGTTCTACCAGCTTCTTCAGCGATGGCTGTTTCCGATCGTGGTTGTTGCGTTTGGGGTCACGCTCGCGATGACTTGCGTCGTGTTCGTGGATGCCGACGAACAGGTCGTTGTCGAGCATTTCGGTCAGCGGGGCGAAGGTTCCCGGGGGATTCTCTCCCCGGGGCTCCATTTCAAATGGCCGTACCCGGTCGACGTGGTGTATCGATCTCCGGTAAAGCGGGTTCGTGAGATCGTGATCGGTGAAGCCGAGGAAGAGGAAGACGAGCACGGCCATGCGCACGGCCATGCGCACGGGCACGATGAGGGTGCGGTGCTGTGGACTGAAGCGCACGAGTTCGTCCCGGAACTGATGCTGCTCGTGGCGTCGCCGAAATCGAGCACAGAACAGGAGCGTGTGCAGCGGACGGCTACCGTCGCCGCGGCGGACGGTATGGGCGAGAGTGTGGCGGTCAGCCTGATGATGGTGTCGATACCGATCGAGTACCGCATCAAGAACATCCGCCAGTATCAGAATCGATACGAAGACCCCGAGAAGGTCATGCAGTCGGTCGCGTATCAGTACCTGACGGACTACGCCGCCGGTGTCGACATCGACCAGTTGATCGGACCGGGGCGCGAGGCGATCAACAACGAGCTTCAGGGCCGCATCCAGGAACGTCTGGACGCGCTCGACCTGGGTATCGAGGTCGTTTTCGCAGGCATTCGTGACGCCCACCCTCCGGCCAAATCGAAGGTTGCAGCGGCGTTCCAGAGCGCTATTTCGGCGCAAACGCGCATGGCCGCGACGATCAACGCGGCGCGGGGTCGGGCGAGGAAGATTCTTACCGATGCTGCGGGAACCGAGGCGCGCGCCATCGCGCTCGACGACGCGATCAAGGCGCGGGATCGCCAAGAGCGCTCAACGCCCGAGTATGCCGAGGCAGGGCACCGGGTGGCGGAACTTCTCAACGGCAACGCTGAGACAGGAATCGCGCCGATCAGCGGTCAAGCGGCGGCGACGCTTGCGGCGGCGCGCGGGGCCGCCAGCGAACGAATCAGCCGGGAAGCGGCGAAGGCGTTTACATTCGGTACGCAGTTGGCTGCCTTTCGTGCAGCGCCTGAGCTGTACCGACAGCGGAAGAAACTCGAGGTCTACTCGGCGATGGGAGACATTCGTAAGTATCTGATCGTCGGCAACCCAGCCAATGTGATGATCGAGTACGACGTCGCCCGGGAGGCCGGCATGGATCAGGTACTCAGCGAGGGCGTGGAGACAGAGCGCGCCCGATCAAAGCCCTAGTGGGGCGTTGGAGAAACGGAATAGCGATGAAGAATCTCGGCACGATCCTGGCAGCAACGTTCCTTGCGGTCGTCCTGCTGTTGTACATGTGTACGTTCCAGGTCCGCTTCACCGAAGTCGCGATCAAGAAAACCTGGGGGCATCCGGATCCCAACGCGATTGTCGAACCGGGCCTGGAGTTCAAGTGGCCTCGCCCGATTCAGAGCGTCGTCGTGTACGACAAGCGGATTCGCCTCTTGCCGGATCGAACGGAGGAGACGCGAACGGTCGACGGGAAGAACCTGCTTCTCAAAACCTTTACGCTCTGGAAGATCGAGGACCCGTCGAAGTTCCACACGAACTTCCCGGGCGGCGTGGAAGACGGCGAGAAGAAGCTTCGAACGACGGTCATCACGCACAAGCACGCGGTGACCGGGCGGCATGAGTTCAGTGATTTCGTCACGACGGACCCGGCCAAACGGAAGCTGCGTGAGATCGAGGAGCAGATCCGAACGGCGGTGGCGCGTGACGCACTGGCGGAATACGGCATTGAAGTCGTTGACTTCGGCATCGAGAAGATGGGTCTTCCGCAATCCGTCACCACGGCAATCTTCGAGAGTATGAAGTCGCACGAGGAGGCCAAAGCTCAGCGTTACATCGCAGAAGGAAACGCCCGAGCGAATGACATTCTCGCCAACGCCGCCGCGACGCGAGACCGCATCCGCGCGGAGGTCCGGCGAAAAGTCGAAGAGATTCGGACCGAGGCGGAGCGCATCGTCAGCGATTACTACAAGGAATTCGAGGAGTTTCCACAGTTGCGCATTTTCCTCGACAAGCTCACGACGGTGGTCGAAGCGCTGCGGGGTCGGACCACACTGATCATGGACACGACGGAATCTCCCTGGGACGTGTTCGATCCGCAAGCCCGGGAGCGGGTTCCCGAGCTGGACGGGATCCAGAACGCGGGGACGCAACAGCCATGACGCAGTCACCGGACGAACATTTCCACCGCAATCCTGAGTCGGTCGAAGCACCGCTCGACGCGCCGAACCAGTCGCTGGCCGACGCCTTGCGATCGAGCTTCAGCGTCCTGAAGGGGATCATTGCGGTCATCATGGTGGTCTATCTTGTCTCCAATGTTCGCAGCATCGCGGGTCACGAGCAGGCGCTGAAGCTCCGATTGGGGCGACTCCTTCCTGGGGCCCCGCACGAAGCCGGATTGGTCTGGGCGCTTCCCGAGCCGATCGACGAGATCGTTGTCCTGCCGACGCGCAAAAGCAACGAGCTTCGTATTGCCAGCCACACGTTCCGCCGCCGCGCGGACGAAGTAGGTAAGCCGCTGTCGTTCCTTCACCGATCCGCAGGCGACGGGCTGCACCCGACGCTGGACGGTGCCCTGTTGACCGCGGACGCCGGACTGGTCCACACCCGCTGGAAGGTGACGTACAAATTCGACGACGTCTCCGCTTATGTCTCGCGCGTCGCGGGCAACGAGGTCGAAGCGGCGGAGACGCTGATTCGCACCTACCTCGAAACCGAGGGTATCGCGATTGCCGCCGAGCTGACCGCGGAGGAATTGATACGAACGCGGGTCGACTATGTCCAGAGTGAGATGCGCCGCCGCGTGAATGGCCGCTTGACCGCGATCAGCAGCGGTGTCGTCGTGACCCTTGTGGAGATGCACGAACTCACGCCGCCGATTCAGATTCGCGGCGCGTTCGACGCGACCCAAAGTGCGGAGAATCTAAAACAGCAGCGCATCCGGGCCGCCGAGAAGGACCGTACCAACATGCTCAGCGAGGCGGCGGGCTCAGCCTACCCTCGCCTCATCCGGTTGCTCGACGAGATCGACCAAAGCGACGCGGACGCGCCGCTCGATGAGCTTCGCGCGGAGCTGGACCGCGTGCTGGTCAACGACGTAGAGGGTGAAGCCGGTCGCTGGATCAAGGAAGCGGGATCCTATCGTGCCAACGTCGTGTCACGCATGCAGAGCGATGTCGAGCGATATCGAACTTTGCTGCCCGAGTATCGGCGCAACCCCTTGATGCTGGTCAATCGCCTCTGGGAACAGACCAAGCAGAGGCTCTTTGACGGTACGGAGATTACGACCTTCTATCGGCCGCCCGGGCTCAGAGAGCTCCGCCTCAAGATCCCGCTCGATCCGGAACAGGTGCGAAGTCGAGAAGAGCAGCGTCTTCAGGACAAGGAACTGGATGTCGGTACGTTGCGTCCCAAGCGCATCCTGCCGGTCGGTCCGGAGTATGATTAGGTCAACGGTCCCGTCAGCGTAGCGGTCGGGCGAATGGTCGTAGCGGTTCCACGTGAGTTGGATTCATGGCTGAACGCACGATGCCCGTCGTCGAGACGGCCGGGCTTTGCAAGACATTCCGAGACTTCTGGCGGCGACCGCGTGTCGAAGCGGTCAAAGACCTCAGCCTCGATATTCGCCCGGGCGAGGTCTTCGGCCTGCTGGGGCCTAACGGCTCGGGAAAGACGACGACGATCAAGATGCTGCTCGGGCTTCTGTACCCCACGCGCGGGCGCATCTCCGTTTTCGGCAAGCCCCCCACCGATGTCTCGGTCAAGGCGCGAATCGGATTTCTCCCGGAAGAGTCGTACCTCTACCGTTTTCTCGTCGCCCACGAAACACTCGATTATTACGGACGCCTGTTTCAACTCCCCCATCGAGCGCGGCGAGATCGTGCGGAGCGTCTCCTGGACATGGTGGGCCTGCGCCACGAGGCGAAACGCCGTGTCGGCGAATACAGCAAGGGTATGGCGCGGCGGATCGGACTTGCCCAGGCGCTCATCAACGATCCCGAGTTTCTGATTCTGGACGAGCCGACGTCCGGGCTGGATCCGATCGGCGCTCGGCAAATCAAGGACGTCATTCGCGATCTCGGGCGGAAAGGAAAGACGATTCTCCTGTCCAGCCACATTCTCGCGGATGTCGAAGATGTCTGCGATCGCGTGACCATCCTCTACGGCGGACAACAGCGTGCCGCCGGCGACATTCACGACCTTCTTCGGAGGACTGACGCAACACAGATCATGGCGCCGACGCTGTCGGAAGAAACCATCGCGCAGGTCAGCGACCTGATTCAACGGCTGGAAAAGAAGGAGTTGCTCGGCGTATCGAACCCTCGCATCAAACTCGAGGACTTCTTCCTGCAAATCGTGGAGGAGGCTCACGCCGCCAACATTCAGACGTCCGGCGCCCGGGTGGGGGGTGATGTCCCGGAATTCCTTCAGAAATCGACCGAGACGACTGCGCAGCGCGTTGTCGAGTCTCTCGTCAGCGCTGCGTCGCGGCGAACCGAGGTTCCGGCAGGCTCCCCGCCCCAGGCTGCCGCGCGATCCGACGAACCAGCCCGGGGCGTCATCGATGATCTTATGACCCACGGACCGGTCGACGATGAAGAGACTTCCTCGCCGTCGCCCACGACGACGGCGTCCGTCGTTTCCTCCGGAAAGGCAAGAGATGCCGACTCCAAGGTGATTGACGAGCTGTTGGGTCGTTCCGGCGCGGACACGCCTCAGGAACGTGAGAACGACGCGTGAGCCGAACCTGGACCATCGCTCGACACATGATCGCCGAAGGGGTGCGGATGAAGATCGCCCTGGTGTTTCTCGGGCTGATCGGCATGGTGATCCTGGGCCTGCCCTTTTCGATCTCGGCGGACAGTTCGCTGTCCGATGCGGTCCAGAGCTTCATGTCCTACGGGCTCAATGCAACCGGCGTGTTGCTGGGCATCTTGACGGTTTTTCTATCGCGCTCCGTGGCCGACGAGCTGGTCCAGCAGCAGATCTTTCTGGTCATGACCAAACCGGTGGCGCGATGGCAGTACATTCTCGGTAAGTGGCTGGGCATCACCACCTTGAACTTCGCCTTCCTGGCCTGCTCGGGTCTCACGATCTACGGTATGGTTCACTACATTCGAGCGACCCATCGTCCGGAAACCGGTGACCGATGGGAGATGGAACGGCGAATGGAGGAAGAACAGCTCGCCGGAGAGGTACTCGTCGCGCGACACGCCATCAAGACCAATCTTCCGGATTTTCTCAAGCCCGCCCAGTATGAATACGAACGCAATCGCGAAGACGGCCGGTATGACGACGCGCTCGATTTTGATGAGGCCGGGGAGATCGCACGCTTGTCGCTGCAGCACGAGATGCGTTGGCGGGTCGTAGGTCCTCAGGAACTGCGTGTCTTCGAGTTCGAGAACGTGCTGTGCGACCGCTCTCCCGACCGTCGCATCCAGGTTCGGTACAAAACAAATATCTCACGCGGCGCTCCTCCCGATGAAGTGTATCGGTGCATCTGGCGTGTCGGGGACGCCTCCAAGGGCACGCCGGTGTACCAGGTCAACGGTCGCCACGTGATCGGGCGACATCACACGGTCACGATTCCGGCCGACGCCGTCGCCGCCGACCACACGCTCACGGTCTACTTTCGCAACGAGAATCCTTTTCCGGACGAGCCGCAGTTTCAGAATATCATCGAGTTTCGCAAGTCCGATGAGGTGGCGGTGCTGTTCGTCGTCGGAACCTTCGAGTGGAATCTGGTTCGTCTCTCGATTCTGATGATGTGCAAGCTGATGTTCCTCGGCGCCGTGGGGATCTTGATGGTCACGGTCTTCTCGTTTCCCGTGGCTTGTCTGGCGTCGTTCACGGTGTATACACTGGCCGGTACGCGCAGGTTCATCGTCGAAGCGTTGGACTTTTCGTCCGACGACTATGCGACAATGTTCACATCACTCAAAGAGTTCTTTCTGCAGCTGCTGATGCACCTGTACAACGTGCTCCACTGGATCATCCCCGACTTCGGACGGTTCAACGCGATTGACGAGTTCGTGGGAGGATACAACGTCAGCCTGACCTGGGTGCTTAACGGACTGCTTTGGCTCGTCATCGTCAAGACCGTCTTCGTTCTCGGTCTGGCCATCTTGCTCTTTCACCGGCGTGAGGTGGCGGAAGTATCGTTCTAATGGGATCAACACCGCCCATCATGGACAGGCCAAAGGTCACATCGGGCAAACCCGCGATGACGATGTCACAGCACCTGACGGCGCGGCACTCGGCTCAGCGGCGCGAAGGCATGACGCAGCTCATCGCGGCGGTTCTGGCGCTGGGCTGTCTGATCGGCGCGGGCGTGCTGATCGGACCGATCAATCGGGTACGGAAGGAGCGGCAGTTCGTCATCGACCCGGAATCGTTCCGGGGTCTCCCACCCGACATTGCGTTACTCGGGAAGCTCGGTACGTTCCGCGCACTGGCGATCGACTGGGCCGCTATTCGTGCTGATCGGCTCAAGCAAGAAGGAAAGACGTATGAAGCCCTGGAGCTTCATAAGACCATCTGCACCCTCGCACCGAGGTATCCGCAGGTCTGGGTCAATGCGGCCTGGAACATGGCCTACAACATCTCCGTCGCCCAGTTCACGCCGGAATCTCGCTGGAAGTGGGTCCGCAACGGGCTGGAGTTGCTGCGTGACCGCGGAATCAAGTTCAATCCCAAGTCCGTCACGCTCTACAAGGAGCTCTCATGGATCTACTGGCACAAGATCGGTGATTTCCTTGACGACGAGCACTTGAATTACAAGCGGGCGCTCGCGACGGAAATCGAGCGGGTGCTCGGTGCACCGCCCGTCACACTGGAAGACAAGGAGTACTACGACTGGTTTCGCAAGATTGTCGACGCCCCGCACGATCTTGATGCGCTGATCGACACGGACGCGGACGTCGCCCGTCTGGTGGCAAAGCTCCGTGACGTTCAGCTCGCTCCCGACGAGATGCTTCTGGAATTCGTCGCCCGGTATCTTCGACCCGAGCTGCAAACCGCGGAGTTGGTATCCGAGTCGCCGGATTCGGAGACGCTGACGGATCGGCGACTCGGGATCCTTACCGTGACCGACGAACAGGCCGCAACGCAACGGCTCCTCTCCGCCATCCGATCCAAAGTGCTCCGCGAGCGTCTCAAGCTCAATCCCGAACGAATGAACGCGTTGATGGAGGCGTACGGACCCCTGGACTGGCGCAACGCGTTTTCGCACTCTCTCTACTGGTCGGCGGAGGGCGACCGTATCAGTCAGGGGCACGAGAACCTCAACCGCAACGACCAGATCAACAACGCACGGTTCATCTTGTTCGGCCTGCAAAAGCAGATCATGAAGGGGCGGATCACCTTGTGGCCCGACTTTGACGATCCTTTCTCGGCCTACATCGAACTGACGCCCGACGTGCGCTACATTCCTTACCTGTTCGACGCCTACCTGCGTTTCGGAAAGCAATACTTCGGAGACGATGAGCGGTTTATCGAAGGAACGCCCGGGCCGAACTTCATGACCGGCTTGGTCTCCAACATGCAGAACTGGATCGAACTGCTCTATCTCGAAGGCGGCGCGCAGAATCTCGAGCGGGCGGAGAACTATTTCGCCTACCTGCGGGAATTCAACCGCGCGGCGGACGGTTCTGTGCAGGCGCGCTATCAGAAGACGCTGGCCGAGTTCGTCATGGGCGACCTGTACGACCAGCTCCAGACTTACAAGGCCGCCACCGCCATTGTCCGCGGCTTCATTCAGCGAGCGCTCAAGCAGTTCTCGCTCGGGCTTCGGCGTGCGGGGACCACCTCGTTACGACGTGCCAAACAGGCGTTCGACATCTGGCAGATCGCCACGAAGCGTGACCTCAACGAGCGGCGCAAGCTGCAGCCTCTGGTCGTTCAGATTCGTGACGAGATCGAGATCTACCTGACGCATCCGCGGGTCGCGCCGCTCTATAAGGCGCGGTTGTGGAAGAACCTCCCGGTCTTGCAGCGTCAGATGGTCTGGGATCGATCGCGACCCTACTTCGAGCGCCTCTGCGAATCGCAAGACCCGGCGTGGAGTTTCGCGCGTGCGTTTCCGCAGCCGCCGGGAATGGAGGGATTTCGAAAGACCGAGATCAAGCTCTACGGTGCGCCCAGGCGTGAGGATGTTGAACTCGGAAAGACGCACAAGCGTTGACGCGGACCTCAGTCCGGCGCCCGTCGCAGCGGCGCATCAGTGCTGTCGGATGGCTGCCCGCACCAGCACAGCCAGTCGCCGGCAGACGAAGTCGCGAAAGACTTCGCCCGTCAGATTGTGGAGCCTAAGCATCGGACCGCTAACCAGTTCACCCTGAACGTCGGGGCTGAAGCGCGTCTCATGGAACGCAATCGCTTCGGTGGTTACGGTACCCTGAAGATGGATTCGATGTTCTCCGGCGCCGAACTCGAAACGCAGCTCGCGTCCGCCTTCTAGAAAGCTGGATGCATCCATCTGAAGCGAAATACCGGACTCGGAGTACTTCTCGACCAACTCCACGAAGATCGGGATGAACTCTTTGAGCATGCTCTCGCGTAGTGCTTGAAACGGGTCGGTTCTGACCAGACCGTTCCGAACGGCGTTGCGCTTCCGCTCCTGAAGCCCGTTGACGAGCGTATCGAGTTCTTGCTCCGGCGTCAGAGACTCGAGGTGCTTCTGAGCCTCCGCCTGGCGTCGGACGAGCTCGCCGTATTGGCTTGGTGCACTCGGAACCGGTGGAGGATCACTCACGGAGCCGTTCCCAGATCAAAACTTCGGGGTGCGTAGCGAACACGTACGCCGCCCGTCACGACACGGTATCGACCGCCGGCGACCCGCTCGCACGAGCGGCGCCCGTACTGAGAATGTCGGTCCGCGCGTTGCGGCGCTTGAGCGTCGCCGCCCGCGCTCGAACGTTACCGGACGCACCCGCCATTGCCGAGCGCTGATGCCGCACAGACGGCGCAGCCGCTACAAACGCTCCCGCCCCTCATTCCGGCGGATTGACACCCGCTCGGTGCGCCGATAGGGTAAGTTGCCCCTGCGAATCGTCGAAGGGTATTACATCCACGCCTGAGCCGTCTTTCCGGTCCATGGCGAAGATGCTCTGTCGCGTGGCCCCATCCTCTCAGTTCCGAACGGGGAGCGCTCGCTGTGCCGACGCTATATGTCTTACAGGGTCCGGACAAGGGACGCACCTACCAGACTCCGGATGAACCGGCCGTCATCGGTCGCTCATCCGATCAGATTCCGCTCACGGATAACAGCTCGTCGCGCTGGCATGCCGAGTTGCGTCCGGAAAACGGATCCTGGATTCTCGCGGATCTGCGCAGCTCCAACGGGACGTACCTGAACGGGCAGCGCGTTTTGGCCCCCACTGCCCTCAAGCACGGTGATCAGATCAAGGTCGGAAGCACCTTGCTCGTCTTCAGCGGAAAGGAACACGTCGAGAGCGTAACCGGCACCCAGGCGATTCGCGATCAGGTCGATCTGGATCTTCTCAGCACGGCCGGCGGATCCTCGATTCTCTCCGCGGTCGATGCGTCGGAGGAAAGCGTCATCCTCCAGCCCCCCGAAACCGCGGACGCCGTCGCCGCCTGGAACGTCATCTACAAGATCGCGGAGATGATCGGCACGATCGAGTCGACCGAGGCATTCCTCGAGCGCGTCGCCGACATCATCTTTGACCACCTGATCGTCGATCGCCTGGTGCTGCTGATGTGTGAGGACGATAGCGACGAATTGCAGCCGCACGTCGTGCGCTATCGTACGCGCGAGCGCGGTAGACGCCCCAAGATCGTCACGTCGCAGACCATCATCAGCCACGTTCTCAAGTCCAAAGACGGACTTCTCTGTGCCAACGCCATGACCGACGATCGATTCGGAGGCGACAGTCTACCCGACAGCATCCACCGTCTGGGACTGCGCAGTATTCTCTGTGTCCCGATCATCGCACGCGACCGAATTCAGGGCATCATTCACCTCGATTGTTCGATGTCTCACCACACCTACACGCAGGAACAACTCCGGTTGGTGGTAGCGGTCGGACGTCTGGCGGGCATGGCCATCGAGAACATCCACCTTCTCGAATCCCGCGTGAAGACGGAGCGGTTGGCGGCTGCCGGCGAGACCGTCGCCTACCTCTCTCACTACATCCGCAACATTCTCCAGGGAATGCAGGGGGGTGCCGACGTCGTCGAGCTGGCGTTGAAGAAGGGTTCGGTCGAAGCGGCGGAGTCTGGCTGGGCGCTGATTCGTCGCAACCTCGACCGGATCTTCGTTCTGGCGATGAACATGCTCACTTTCAGCAAGCAGCGCCAGCCGCGAATCGAAATGGCGCAGCTCAACAAGGTGATTGCCGACGTGATCGCGCTCGTGCAAAGCCGCGCCGATGAACACGGCGTGATGATCCTCACCGAACTCGAGGAAATGCCCGCCATCCCACTCGATCCGGAGGGCATGCACCAAGTGCTCAACAACATCGTTCTCAACGCGATCGACGCAACGCCTGAGAAAAGCGGCCGGATCAACATCGCCACGCAGTATCGCCACGATGATCAGCGGATCGCCGTTGTCATCACCGATAATGGGCCTGGCATTTCCTCCGAGGAACAGCAGCACATCTTCAACGCCTTCCATTCATCCAAGGGGCACGGCGGCACGGGCCTGGGTCTGGCGGCGGCCAAGAAGATCATCACCGAACTCAACGGTACGATTGAAGTGGAGAGCGCGATCGGCGAGGGAACGACGTTCCGCGTCATGCTTCCGATCAAGCACGGGGATCCCGTCGACAGCGACAAGACCCACGGCCCCGAAGACCGGTCGTGAGAGGTGCTTGTCAATCCTCGCGCTGCGAGGTCGCCATCTTCCACACGAAGTAGAGCAATCCCACCGCGACGAACAGGAAACCGGTACGCATCGCGTCGCGCGGGGAGTCGTACGCAACGAAAGCGGCGATGGCAATCTCCAGCAATATGAGGAACCCGGCCAGCCACATGCCCAACGGACACCGGAACGCACTCGCCGGGAATGAAGCTTCGCGCAGACGAAAGACGATCAAACTCGCGTAGGACAAACCGAACAAAACCGCTGCGGCGAAATAATAGATCTTCAAGATCCCCCCGAAGTCGCGAATCAACACGAGGATCACGGCGAAAAAAGCCACAACCGCCAACGCCGGAACCGGTGCCTGCGACTTCGACATGCGGGCCATGAATCGAAAGGTCAGCCCGTCTCGCGCCAACGCAAATGTCACGCGAACCGTCGCCAGAACCGTCGACCCCAACGACCCGAGACAGACACACATCGCCACCAGCAGCATCGCTTTGCGCCCCGTGTCACCGAAGAGGCGCCCCATGGCCTCTCCCGGTACCGAAGCGAGCCCGGCCATCTCCCGAAGCGGAACCACGCGCATCAACGCCACATTGACAGCCACGTAGAGAACGATCAGTGCCACCGATGACCCGATGACAGCGCGCGGCACGGCATGGCGAACGTCCTTGATTTCCTCCGCCATCTTGACCGAGTCGGTCGTACCGTCGTAGGAAAACAACACTGAGAGCACTGCGAGAAGAAACACGGAGGACTTCAAGCCGGACGCCCCCGCGACGCCGATCGTCGCCGACAGCGACACCTCTCCGAAACTGAAACCGATAACGACAATCGCGATCAGCGCGCCGATTTTCAGGCTGGTCAGGACGTTTTGCGCGGTCGCGCCGGCCCGAAGACCCGCGGCATTAATCCCCAGGACCGCCAGAATCGCCCCGGCTGCGATGATTCCGGAATGTCGCGGCGCGACCGCGAGCAATTCGCAAGCGAAATCGCCAAACGCACTCGCGATCGTCGCCGCTCCCCCGCCAATGATGAAAATCGTGTAGCACCATCCGAAGAAAAATGCGGGAAACTCGCCGTATGCCTCGCGCAAAAAGACGTACTCGCCGCCCGCCTTGGGGTACCGCGTGGCCAGCTCCGCGGTGACCAGGCCTTGAACCAGTACGATCAGCCCACCCAGGATCCACGCCGCGATCAAGAGGCGCGGATCCTGAAGCGAGTTGGCGACCTCCCCCGGCGTGCGGAAGATCCCCGACCCGATCGCCACCCCCATACCGATCAGCAACGCCGTCGGGGTCCCAAGGATTCGCTTGAGCGGTCTGGACGTCATAGGGGTCCCCAGTGTAACCATAGAGCGCATGAATGCCGAACCGCGGACCCCGATGCCGTCACTGCCCACGTCAGCACCCCCGAGGGCTCGCTGGATCGGCCTCGCCCTCGCACCGGTCATGGCGGTGGTCGTGTACCTCGTAATCCCTGCCGAGACTGCCAACGGACTGTCACAGGCGGGCCGCGCCGTCGCCGCCGTCGGGACGCTGATGGCCATCCTCTGGATGACGGAAGTCCTACCGATTCCCGCCACGGCCCTGCTGCCGATCGTGCTACTGCCGCCTGCCACCGGCGGGGCGATCGGCGTACGGGCGGCGACGGCACCCTATGGGCACGAGTTGGTCTATCTTCTCATGGGCGGGTTTCTGATCGCGCTGGCCATGCAGCGGTGGGGCCTCCATCGGCGGATCGCCCTACACACGGTCCTCTTGGTTGGAACGCGCCCGACCCGTCTGGTGGCTGGATTCATGATCGCCAGCGCCTTTCTGAGCATGTGGATTTCCAACACGGCGACGGTCGTGATGCTGCTCCCGAGCGCCCTCAGCGTGATCGACCTCGTACGTCGCGAACTCCGCGCCGATCAGCCGGACTCGGACGTGAACCATGGGTCCAACTTCGCGATCTGCCTTCTCCTGGGCACGGCCTACGCCGCTTCGATTGGCGGAATTGGAACACTCATCGGAACGCCTCCGAACGCGTGGCTCGCGGCCTTTCTCGCCGACCAGTACGACATTGAGATATCTTTCGTCCGATGGATGGGCGTGGGCATTCCGCTCGTCGTTGTGTTTCTTCCCATCGCTTGGCTCACTCTGACGCGCGTCATCTTTCCCATTCAGATCCAGGATCTCCCCGGCGGGCGGGCGCTCATTCGCAAGGAACTCGCGGACCAGGGGCCCATGTCGTCCGCGGAGTGGGCGGTGCTGATCATTTTCGCACTGACCGCCACCGCATGGCTGACCCGCCCCCTGTTGGCCAACGGCACCATCGCCGGAAGAGCGATCCTCCCCGGATTGAGCGACGCGGGCATCGCGATGGGCGCGGCCGTCCTCCTCTTCGCGTTTCCGATCGACAGGAGAAAGGGTGTCTTCCTCTTGACGTGGCAGGACGCCGTCAAACTGCCCTGGGGCGTCTTGATACTGTTCGGCGGCGGTCTGAGCCTGGCGGCTGCGGTTCAGAGCACAGGCGTTGCAGTGTATGTCGGTGGGATGGTCAGCGATGCGAGCGAACTCCCGATCGTATGGCTGGTGCTCATTGTCCTCACGACGATCATTTTCCTGACGGAACTGTGCAGCAACACAGCCACCACGGCGACCTTCGTTCCGATCCTCGGCGCCGTCGCCATTGGTCTGGGCGTCAGCCCACTGTTACTCACGGTCCCGGCCGCGGTTGCCGCGAGCTGCGCGTTCATGATGCCCGTCGCCACGCCGCCCAACGCGGTCGTTTTCAGCTCCGGGGAACTCACCATCCCGCAGATGTGCAAGGCGGGGTTCTGGCTAAACCTGATCGCCATCGGTCTCATCACGGCGCTGATGTACGGCGTCGCCGTTCACGTTCTGGCCATTGGACCGATATAGCGCCCTGCGCGCACCACCGAGCCGACCGTTCCCCAGGTCACCTGCAGGTGTACCTTTCTTTGAGCCGACCTGATAGAATGATCGTGGAGCGTCGATAGTCAAGTTATCGCAGCCTCCCACCGGCGCTCGTTGAGATCTTGGAGGACGTGTCATGTCGATTGTCAGCATCGCGCTCAGCGCTCTGGCCGTTGCGGGTTGGTTGGCCTGGATTCCGGGCCTGCGACCCGCATTTGCGAGGGCTTCGCACAGAGGCATCCACCAGAATCGAGGCCAAGAAGAAGAACCACCGCCCAAGCCTCCGATCGACACACCGCCCCAGGGCGACGCCAAGGTCAAACGCCCGCGCACCGATGAACGTGAGACCCAGCGCGACCGTATGGTGACTCGTCAGATTGCCGCGCGCGGCGTTAAGAACGCACGCGTCCTGAAAGCCATGCGGCAGGTCCCCCGTCATTGGTTCGTACCGGACGGCGTAGCTTCGAGAGCTTATGCCGATCGCCCGCTGCCGATCGGCTTCGAGCAGACCATCTCTCAGCCGTACATCGTGGCGCTGATGACGGAGCTTCTGCAATTGAAGCCGGGTGACAAGGTCCTGGAGGTGGGAACCGGCTCGGGTTATCAGGCCGCCGTCCTGTCGGAATTGACCCACGAAGTCTTCACCATCGAGATCGTCGAGCCGCTCGCCAAACGTACGAACGAGCTGCTGCGATCCAAGGGCTATGACAACATCCAGACGCGAATCGGTGACGGCTATCGCGGATGGCCCGCAGCTGCTCCGTTTGATGCCATCATCGTGACATGCGCCCCGGATGCCCCACCGCCACCACTGCTCCAGCAGCTCGCCGTCGGTGGTCGGATGTGCATTCCGGTCGGAACACAGTGGACCGGACAGGAACTCGTCGTGCTCCGGAAGAAAGAGGACGGCTCGATCGAGCGACGAAGCATCATCCCGGTACGATTCGTCCCCATGACCGGCCAAGCCCGAAAACGCGGCGGCTGAGACGCGCGGGAAGCGTGCGCGGCAGCGCTATTTGCCTTTCGCCTTGACCTCAAGATCGTCAAATGACGTCACGGCGTCCGCCTTGGTCCAGAGTCCGACCTGCCCCGTCTCAGTCAGCGTATTGTCCGTGGCTTCCAGCATCTTCTTCCCGTCGAGGTAGCACGTGATCGACTCGCCCACCATCTCGATGCGAAGGGTGTACCATCGACCGACGTCCAGCGGCATATTGGCCGACTCGAGCTGACGGCGCTTGCCACCGCTGACCACGTAGACACGATAGTTGCCTTCGAGCGGATTGAAGCGGCAGATGTAGTAGTGATTCTCGTCCCTGCACCGCCAGATCGGACCGCCGCCCTGATCTTCCTTCCCAGCCACAGCCTTCACCTTCACGGAGAGTTCCAGGTCTCGAAATGAACGCCCCTGGGCGATGGCCAGATTGTACGTGCCGTTATAGTTCTCGCTCCGGGTCAGCGCCATGACCTGCCGCCGTGACGGAGCGCCGGCATCCAGAAGTACCTTCCACGTCGCCAGAGACTGCGTGGGGTTGGTCTCGTGAATCGACCAGTTGGAGGGTACACGGCCGGGAATATCCCGATCGAACCGCCACGACGCTGTGCCGCCATCCGAGGGCGTTTTGACGTTCTGTTCGCCGTTTGTCCGTTGAGCTGAAGCGCACCCGCAAGCCAGAGTCAACGCCAAGCCCCATCCCATAAAACACTTTCCTAAAAAGCGCACTCTCGACATGATCACGGCTCCTTACACGCAAGAAGACTCGACTGACGCCCCGCCACGCCCGGCGCCCTACTCGCCTGCCTCCGCCGGGCTCCGCGGATCGTAGACGTAGACGGTCCGTAGCGACGCTTCATCGACGACGCCGCGCACCGTAAGAATGGAGAGCAGCGGATTTCGTACATCCGACTGAATCTCCGTCACCTTCCCGATCACCAGCGCGGCCGGAACCTCCTCACTCATCGCATCCGCCAGTACCACGTCGCCCACGGCGATGGTCTCTGCATCGACATCTCGCCGATCGATGTTTCGGATTTGCATGACGCCGTTCCCGCGTCCCGTGAGCCAGAAATACGGCTCGAGCGGTGCAAAGCCATTTTCTGTAAAGCGCCCGAGACGCACCTTGCGCTGCACCGTTACATCGCTGAGCAGTTTGACGCGCGCCGTGTGGGTTCCAGCTTGTTCTACCACGCCGATGAAGACTTCCCGCAGGAGAATCGCCAGACCGGATCGCACGCCCTCCTCACTCCCCATGCCGATGGTGAAGGTGCGGCTTGTCACGGCCGAGCCCCGGCGAACGCCCTGCAAGGTCCCGGTGTTGATCAACTTCGACGCACGCCATGAGAGAAGATCATCCGTAATGACCCTGGCTGGAATCAGACGCCCGGCCGATCCGATCTGCCGACCGCCTACGCCCCACGAACGCGTCGCCGTCAGAAGCTCGACCTCTTGCTCCAGCTCCGCGGTTCGCAATGATAGCGCAGCCACCTGGTGCTCCAGGGCTAATGTCTGCCGCGTCGCAGCCTCGTACGCCTCAGCTGATACCGCATCCTCCTCCGGTGTCAGCGCTTCGCGGATTGACTCGCCCGCGACGACCGAGGCGTGCTGAAAGGGAACGATAATCTGAACCAGGCTGATCAGCTTGCCCGTCCAAGCGGAGGGAAGAAGAAGTGCGACGACGGTCACCCCGACAAGAACCATGAGGTACCCGTGGCGCTGGAGATTTCGTCGCTTGCGATAGGCCATACACTCGAGATTACAAGTGAGTCATACTTGATTGTCAATCAAGCGTCAGGCGAGGTGAGCTGGGGAGACCACACTCGTTCAGCGCCCGTTGCAGCCTTCAGGGGCGCAAACGGCCGCATTCCGGGAGCGGTCGTTCAGGATCTGCTACAGACGCCGCATCAATACTCGTCCGCGTCCGACTCCATCGTCTCTTTCCAGGCGAGAAGATTCTCTAGGTAGACGCTGGTCCCACGTGCGACGCAGCTCAGCGGATCGTCGACGAGATTGACTTCCAGACCGGTGGCCTCGGCCAGACGCATGTCGAGCCCGCGAAGCAGCGCCCCTCCGCCCGCGAGGTGGATACCGTTTTCGACAAGATCCGCGGCGAGTTCGGGCTCAGCGTTTTCCAGCGTGCGCATGACGCACTCGATAATCTGACCGACCGGCTCTGACAGTGCGTCACGAATCTCGTTGCTCGTGACGACACACTGGCGTGGCAACCCCCCAACGATATCGCGGCCTCGGACTTCCTTGGCCATTTCCTCTTCGAGCGGCATAATCGAACCGATTTCGATCTTGATGTTCTCGGCGGTTTGAAGTCCGACCATCAGATCGTATTTTCGGCGCATATATCCGATGATCGCGGCATCCATCTCGTCACCCGCGACGCGGATACTCTGCACGACGCCGATGTCCGCGAGCGACATGATGGCCACTTCGGTCGTACCGCCGCCCACGTCGACGATCATCGACGCAGTGGCCTCTCCGATCGGCAGTCCGGCGCCGATACCCGCCGCCATCGGCTCTTCAACTAGATAGACGCGGCGCGCCCCTGCGCGCTCCGCCGAGTTGTAAACCGCCCGTTTTTCGACGGCGGTGATTCCAGATGGGACGGCGATCACGACGCGAGGTTTGACGAACCGGCTGCGACCGTGCACCTTTCGAATGAAGTACCCGAGCATCGCCTCGGTGATATCGAAGTCGGCGATGACGCCGTCTTTGAGAGGTCGAATGGCACTGATGGAACCGGGCGTCCGCCCGAGCATCTCTTTGGCGACGTGGCCCACGGCGTTACCGTGTCGAAGAACCTGATTCGTACCTCGCCGCACGGCGACCACGGACGGTTCGTTCAGAACGACGCCTTCGCCTTTAACGCAAACCAGGGTGTTGCAGGTGCCCAGGTCGATCCCCATGTCGACGCTGAACATGCCGAGTAGGGAATCAAAAATCACACGGTCATCCTTGCGGCAGACTCGCCCCCGACCACCGGTGAACCGCTATGCACCGGTGAATGGGTTCCAGCTACCAAAAAGCCGCTGGCTTTGAAATGCCAGGAAGACGGTTGCAGCGCCCACCACAACCGTAGCGACAATCACGAGTATCGTATAGACGTTGTGTTCGGGCTGACCCGCAGGACTGTCACCCATGGAACGCGCGCTCCCTTAACCTCGCGACCCACCCAGCCCGAGTGCGTCTTGAACCGAATCGCCCGTTACCGGAGCACGGGCTGAAGTGATCAGCCGCCCTGCCGACTCGTCCGGCTTCACCAGCGTCACCTGGACATCGCCGACGTAGTCGCCATCTCGCGTGATCACGAACACCATATCCTTCTTCACGCCGTCGGCACCGCCGACGCTTAGCGTGATCAGATCGCCGGAAAGCTCAACCACGCGCCCGCGAATCGCCCGACTCGCCACGGCTGTTACCGCACGAACGCCCGAAAGTGCAGCGCCCTCGGGCTCTTCGAGGGTCGCCCCGATCGTGGCTTGACGCGTGGATTGCGCCAGGCGCTCATTTTCACTGCGCAGAATGTTGATCTGCTGTTCGCAGTGGCGTTTCTGCTCGAGCTGAACGTCCAGCCGGGCCGTCAACTCGTTGACCCGGTCGTTCATGTCGACGTTTCGCTGGGAGAGATCGAGGTTCGATCGTTCGAGCTCGTTGCGCTGTTTCTGGTACTCAGCGCGGCTTGCGTCCGCCGCCTGAAGCTGTGCCAGAAGACCGCGACTCAGCGCCTCGACGCTGCTCTTTTCCGCCGTCGCACGGGTCAGGTCAGACTTGAGCTGCCCCGCCTCGTTGCGCCCCTCCTGAACCTTGGTTTCGAGTTCCGTGATCTTCCCGAGGTGACCACGAACCTCGTCGCGCGCGGACGCCAAGAGCGCCGCACTCGCGGCGATCTCATGGCGGAGGTTCGTATCCGCGATTCGCGCGTGCTCCTGGTATTTTTCGGCGGTATCTTTCCAGTTCGGCGTTTGAGCCACAATGGATACCGACACCGACGCGAACGCGATGCTGACAACGACAAGTAGTACGACAAACACTTTCGTGAGGGTGCTCACGCGGAGGCCTCCGAACCCGGAATGGATCAGACTCGCTCGCCCAATCCAAAGCTGATGCACGGTTGAAGCGTCCCGACCCCGTCGGCCGACCGCCTGCAACCACGATGCCGCCCACAAGAGGCGGTGAAACACTAACCCGTCATCCCGGGCCAACCAAGGGGCAGACCCTCTCTGACGACAAGGCGTCTCTATATCGCCTAGGGCTCGCCGATGCAACCCCCCGGGAGCGATTCCTGTGATTTCTGGCCCGTGGAGACGCTCTGACCATCGACGCAGACAAGGGGATTCCCCTGCTTTTACAGCGTCAACGTCCACCCGATCCTCGGACAACAGGGCACCAGGTTGGACAGCGCCTCCCCTGTCGGGTGTGCGGCCTCGGTGCAAGCCGTGGAACGAGTCCGGTCATTGTCCACAGGGCGGTGAGTCGGGCTGAAACGGATACGATTGACCCGAGAAGGCACTGAGGACTTTGGCCACGTCCAGGATACTGATGATCCCGTCAGGCGTGGCCGGCACCAGATCAGCCCGTGGTTTGGACGGCGCCGTGGGTCTGCTGGCGAACGCGTCGATCACGGCGACCGCATCGATAGCCACGCTGACCGTTCCGTCTGACGGTGTCCAGTATCCGTTGGCGAACGGTCCGGCGACGTCACACCAACGACCGGTTTGAAGCTGCAGGATCTCGGTGTAGGCCGCTTCGTCGGCCAAGTCGCAGCCGATGTCGATCGCCTGGATCGCATACGCGGCCCCTGGAATGACATTGGCATGGTAAGCGTACACCACTGAGAATCCGCCCCAATCGGTAAAGAATGGATCGCACTGTAGCGGCGCGCCCACAAACACCGGTGGCGTGTCGTCGTTGAGGCCTCCGAGTTGACTGATCCGTTGAGGTGGTCCCGCCCACATCGTCGTACCGTTGAATGTGTGAAACGGGACCGGAAGATCCAACAGGATGACTCGCAACGCCGTCTGCTGCCCGAGGTTACCGGGTCGAAAGGAAAGATATCGGCTCGTCGCGGAAAACGATGGCGTGGGCTGGGGTGTTGCCGGCGGGCATTCGCATTCGTCGGGAACGTCGTTGCCGTCAAGGTCACTGCTGGTGCCACCGGCGATATCGCAAGCGTTGGTCGCCCCGTTGGCGTTGCAGTCCAATTCGCACTCGTCGGGAATTCCGTTGGGTTCGCAGTCGGCACTGGCACCAGCGGCGATGTCGCATGCATCGGCGACGCCGTTTGCATTGCAGTCAGCCTCACACTCATCGGGAACGCGGTTGCTGTCGCAGTCCGGGCTGGTCCCGCTCGAAATGTCGATCCAATCGGCGATGCCGTTGCCGTTGCAGTCGGCGGGTGCTGTCAGCAGGGCGACACCGAGTGGGGTGTGGAGGTCTGCCGCTCGGACCTCTTCGGGGGCCGTCCCGTCGAGATTGGCGCGTCGAATGGCGCGAGGCCAACCCGCATCCGCCCAATAGAGCTTGCCGGCCACTTCATCAATCGCAATACCCTGAGGTGACTCGAGCACCTTTTCAACGCAGAGTTCGACATTGGATCCGTCGAGGTCCGCCCGGCTGATGGTCCTGGTTCCGGTGTCCGACCAGTACATCCGGCCGGAAATGAGATCGAGCGCGAGTCCGCGAGTCGCCAACAACCCCGAAGTGATGAGATCCTCGACGTTGGATCCATCCAGATTGGAGCGCTGAATCCGATCGCCGTATTCGTCACTCCAGTACATCTTTCCGGCTTCTTGATCAATGGCAAGTGAATTGGGATACTGCAACCCTGTCGTGAGAACATGCTCCATTTCAGTGCCATCAAGATTGGCCCGCTCGATTCGATCGTCGTACAGGTCCGTCCAGTACATCTTGCCTGCGTCCACATCGAGCGCGATGGCATGAGGACTAAGCGGTACTTCGGCGAGTATTTCCACGTTCGAGCCGTCGAGGTCGGCACGCAGCACCTTGTCGCGAGAGGCATCGACCCAGTACATCTTGCCCGAGACGGGGTCCAAATCGATGCCCCACGGGTAGTTTGTTCCGGACGGGACGAGTTCCTCGACACTGGTGCCGTCCAGATTGGCGCGAAGTACCCGACCTTCATAATTCCCATCCGTCCAGTACATCTTGCCCGCAGCAAGATCCAGCGCGATTCCGGAGGGCCGCCCCGCCTCGGATGTGACAAGATCCTCGACGCTCGAACCATCGAGGTTGGCGCGCTGAATCTTGTAGGCCCGGCGATCCGTCCAATACATCTTGCCGGCGGATGTGTCGAGAGAGATGTCAGTCGGATCGCGAAGGCTCACGACGAGCTCTTCAACGTTTTCGCCGCTTAGATCTGCACGTTGGATCTTGTCTGCGGCTGAGTCAACCCAATACATCTTGCCGGCCGAGAGATCGAGTTCGATACCCTTCGGATCAAGCAGCCCCACTGTGACCAGATCCTCAACGGCGGAGCCATCCAGGTTCGCGCGCTGGATCTTTTCAGCGGCGATGTCGGCCCAGTACATCTTGCCCGCTACGAGATCGAGGGCGATGCCGTACGGATAGGTGACGTCAGTAACGAGGACCTCGATGTTCGACCCGTCGAGATTTGCACGAACGATATTCTGAGAGCCGGACTTCGAGTTGGTCCAGTAGATCTTTCCGCCCGCAACATCCACTGCGATACCGTGCGGGTTTTCGAACTCTGCCACGACGAGGTCTTCGATGTTGCCGCCGTCGAGATCGGCCCGCTGAATTCGGGCGTCGGCTTCATTCGTCCAATACATCTTTCCGCCTGCTGGATCGAGGGTCAGACCTTCCGGGTAGATCAAGCCGGTCGTGACAAGGTCCTCCAGGCCGGAACCGTCGAGGTTGGCTCGCTGAATCTTGCGGGCGATCCGGTCGGTCCAGTACATCTTCGCGGCACCCCAATCCAGCGCAAGGGCGTAAGGCTCCTCCAGCCCCTCCGCGATCAACTCCTCGGCGTACGAGCCGTCGAGCTCGGCCCTGAAGATCTTACTGAGTTCCACGTCAGCCCAGTAGACCTTCCGACCGATGGGATCGACGGCTACCCCGACGGGATCATCGATCGCCTTCATCGCAACCACTTCGACGTCGGAACCATCCACGTTGGCACGCTGAATCTTCTGGGCGACATTGTCCGTCCAATAGATGCGACCCTCGGGACCGTTGACGGCGATTCCGGTCGGATTGACGAGCGCCTCAACAATGGTGTATTGAGCCGATCCGTCCAGGTCGGCGCGCTCGATGGAAGCGTTGACCGTGTCGATCCAGTACATCGCGCCGCCGTAGGCGTCGATGGTGAGATCACCGGGTGCCGTGATTCCCAGTGTAAGGACGTCTTCCAGGGCGGAGCCGTCCAGGTTGGCACATTGGATCTTGTGGGTCCCGGTGTCGGTCCAGTACACCTTCCCGGCGATGACGTCCAGATCGATGCCGAAGGGGTCCACGAGCCCGTTGATCACCAGGTTTTCGAGGTTCGAGCCGTCGAGATCGGCTCGCAGAAGACTGTCGGAAACGCTATCCGTCCAATACAGTTTTCCGGCCTCGGGATCCATCGCTAGCCGGCGGGCCTGTTGGACGCCCTTTCGGACGAGCGATTCCTGGTTGGCGCCACTAAGGTCACCGCGCTGAATCGTCCCGCTGCCGATCGACTCGATATAGGTGGACCAGTAGAGAGCGCTGCCGACGGAGTCCACGGCAAGACGTCGCGGGACGCCTCCCTGCGACGGTGCCAGGTCGATGGCACCACTTCCGTCGAGAAAGGCCACCCAAAGCCGGAGGTCGCCAGCAACACTCCAGTACATCAGCTGCGCCAAAGAGTCGATGGCGATGGCGCGGGGTGACGCACTGGGCATGTCCACGACATCCTCGACCACCGATCCATCGAGATTACTGCGTCGGATCACGCGCGCGGTCGGGTCGGTCCAGTAGAGCTTCTGGTTGGCCGAATCCAGGGCGATGCCCCACGATGAGGTCTGTGCGGCTGGGACGATCTGCTCGACCACGGATCCGTCCAGGTTGGCGCGTGAGATACCCCCGTCGAAGCTGTCCGTCCAGTACATCTTTCCCCCGACCGGGTCGACGATAATCGCCTGAGGTGATCCCAGCCCACTCGTAACCAGGTCTTCGACGCCTGTACCGTCGAGAAACGCACGCTGAATAGAACCCGTGCCGATGTCCGTCCAGTACATTCTTCCTGCTGTTGGATCCAAGGCCATACCCCGAACCGCACTCAGTCCGGTGACGACCAAGTCTTCGGGATCACGCCCGTCGAGATTGGCGCGTTCGATCTTCCCGGTTCCACTGTTGGCCCAGTACATCTTGCCGCCCGGCACGTCGAGCGCGATGCCGACAGGAGCATTGGAGAATGGCGCGACAACAACTTCCTCGGCAGTGCCGTCGAGGTTTGCGCGCTGGATACCGAGTGCGGTCCAATAGACTTTCTGCTCGCCGCCGGCGAAGGTCGTGGCTGAAATCAGCAGCGTTGCGAGGCCAGATTTGAAGTGGGACATCTTGCGAATCTCCCTCGATCGGATTGTGGCCAATGAGCGCGGGCGCACAGAACAAGACTACGGGGAGTGTACCATTCCCACGTTGATCATGAAAGTGGGAAGTAGTCAATTCGGCCACTTTCCGTCGGAACACACGTTGGCAGCGCGGTCGTTTGAAAGGACATTTGCCATCGAAGTGCCGGTTCGAACAACGCGGAATACCGCCACGTACGGCCTGCGCCGGAAGCGGACCGCGCGAGGATCCTCCGCCCGAGTTGCTTCCCAGGCCGCCGCAAACCGGCGCCGCTAGCTGCACGGCGGCGACGAGGGTACGAACGGATACCCGGCACCGCGAAATGCGTCCAACGCCCGGCTGACGTCCTGGATGTCGATGATTCCGTCCGGTGTCGCCGGCTGGAGATCGACGCGAACCTTGCTCGGCGCCCCAGGACTGCTGACGAACTTGTCGAGAATGGACACTACATCGGTCGGGACCCCGACGGTGCCATCCGGCGGACCGCAGGGATCCGTCTCACAGGTTGACACCACATCGCCCCACACGGTTGCAGTCGTCACATTGAGTGGCGAGGAAAAGGATGACTCCGCCGCACCAGACGAACAGAACGCATCGACCTCCTGAACAAGATACCGACCGCCCGGAACCACAAACTCGCCGGTGACGTGTACCGTCCCGAGACTTCCCCAGTCCGCGTACCCCGGCGCGCACTGAAGGGTAGACCTTTGAAACGTCGCGGCCCCCGGCGCGGTCGCCGGATCGGTCTGCCCCGGAACCTCGGTCATCGTTTCGGGCACGTCCAACCACATCGACGTATTGTTGGCGAGGTCAAACGGCGCCGGCAGGTCCACCAGTGTCACGCGAATGGCAGAGAACACGCCCGGATTGCTGCTCGAGAACGAGAAATACCGATTCTTCGGCACGACGATCGTCTCCGCCAGTGGTGGCGTCACCGTTGCGCAACCGGAGCCGGCTGCGAGTTGCAGGCACGACCTCGAGTTCCTGAAGGAGGTCATCTCCGGGATCGATGACGACGGATGGAATCGGTTGGCGCACTGCAGACCCGAGTTCATCGTCCAGCCGGAACATGCACAGTGATTCGCGCTCCAGTTGTGGCCCAGTTCATGCGAGGAAAGATCCGTCTTGCACCCGAAACTCGAGCAGCAGTTCGGCTGCACAACGCTGTATCCGAAATTCGATGAGCAAATCGCCGACAGCCACGCGATGCCGATCGTGCTCCCAATCATGTTCTTTCCGGTGAACATTTGAACCACGTCTCGCTGCACGCCCGCCTGCGACGAACGCCAGTGGCTTCGCACCTGGCCCAACAGCGTACCTGCGTCGCTACTCGAATACGGATCGGGTTCAGCGGTCCTCACGATGATCGTCGCGATCTCGTGTCGGATCGACAGCTCCGTCACGTACTGCAAATTCATCGAGTTGATTACACTCTCGATGTGGGCGACCGCCGCGTCGACCGTTCCGAAATCCTGGAAGAACTCGACATCCGCGTCGATCGCCAGTTCGGTTACGAAAACGCTCTCCGCCGACGATGCAGCGCCACCGCCGCCGATCCCCACCTCGTGTGCGTTCGCCTCCCCATCGTGTGCAGACAGCGCGACGCACGTTCCACCGCTGGGAATCACATCACGCCCGAGATACACCGCATGCTCTCTCGCCCCGAACCGTGCATCGCGCGGCGAAAGAGGCTCCGCCCAAACCTCACGGCCGTCCGGGAGAATAATCCGTGCGTGCATGCCATCGTCCGTGATGGATGCAGCCACACGACTGCCCTCGATCTCGACAACCGTCCCCAGCATCGTTCGAACGGGGGGCGGCGCCGCATCGACGTACGACCCATCCGCGTTCTGGACTTTGACGAAAAACCGATCGGATCGGACCGAATGAGGCACAAGCTCGATGGTCTGCAAGACACCCTGAACGGGAAGCGTCGTCCGCACTACACCGCCGTGCAGACGATTGAGGTCGACGCTGGCCAGCGACGCGGCCGCCACATTCACCAGCCCGGCGACATCGGCGAACCGATGGTCACTATCCACCCGTTGCTCTTGCGCGACGACAGCCCCGCCAAGTGGGGCAAACATGGCCGCAGCGACCGAAAGAGTGCTCAGAATGCCACGCAGACGCCAAACAACATCATCCCTTGATCGCATCGCACCTCTACTCCTGGATATCACGAAGACCCCGCCAAGCCCCACCGATAAGAAACGTCCGACCGCGTAGGAAACCGTGATGGACGCCCGCGTATTCCTGCCGTCGCTGAAGAAACGAGGCGTCAGCGACCCCCAATCGAACCCTCCTCGCATCTCGACGCAGTCGCCCCATTATACCAGGAATGCACGGATACGTTTGGCTTCACCGGTGTAGTCGCCTGGTGTCGCGCCCGCTTCTACTGCGGCTCTTCAATAATTATCTTCCTCGTCCGCGCGGTCCTTCTCTTCGTCGCACCGGAGGCGACGCCGCTTGAAGATAGACCGACGCGGATGGTCTTTGGCGCGCCGATGACGACGAAATCTCAGCGGGAGCCTCCAGCCGCACTCAGGGCAACGGCCCGAGATGTTGCCGATCAGGCTGTAGCCGCACTTCGCGCAAGCATCGAAATCCGGTGCCTCAGGCGTTGGACCGTAGAATCTGTAGCCGCACCCCAGGCACTTCCGCTTAAGTGGCCGGCCGGGAACGTCAGACGGCGGAACAATGACGAGCAAGACGATTGTCGTCCAGACCAGGTACACTAGCGCGTTTCGAACCGCGATCCACCAGTTCGTCGGCCCCCACACGACCTCGTGATCGTCCTCCGAACGGCAATTCGGGCAGTTCAACATCGACGTGGTTCCAAGCAGCGGATTCCCGGGCTCAACGTCTGACCGGACAGACCGACACAATCCGACCCGATACTCGCCCGCTACCCCGCGCGATCAAAAAGCGGCGCCGGCGCATACCGGCCGTCTTCCATCATGGCATCGAGCGTACTCAACAGACCGCGCACCGTGCGATGTTCGATCTCATCCGCCCAAACCAGCGGACCGCGCGGATAGTTGGTACCGTGCACCATGGCCGTATCAATGTCGTCGCTACTGGCCACGCCCTCGGAATAGGCTAGACCCGCCTCGTTGAAGATCGCCCCCAGAATCCGCCCGAGAATGTACCGCTCCGTCGCCGAGGCATCCAACATCCCTGCTTTGGTGCAGAACATCAACAGTGCATCATTCAGCAGCGGAGACAGCTCGAAACTCTTTCGATCGGTCGGCCACGCCGGCAGCGGCGGGCCCCCATCATACAGGTAGAATCCTCGCCCTGCCTTGCGACCGAGGTAACCGCGTTCAACGAGCGTCTGCTGGATCTCGTGCGGAACAAAGCGCGAGTGTCGATCCATCCGCTCAAAGACGGACACGCTGACCGCCAGATTGACATCGACTCCGATCAGGTCCATCAGTTGAAATGGCCCCATCTTGAATCCGGCGTGGCTACACATGATGTTGTCGATCTCATCGACACCCGCCACTCCCTCGCCGAGCAGTCGGAGGGCCTCGAGGTAGTACCCACGAGCGACGCGATTGACGATGAACCCCGGCGTATCCTTCGCTCGGACCGGCACCTTCCCCCACGCACGCGCGGTCTCCACGCCGACATCAACGGCCGTAGCGTCACTCCGCTCGCCCGCGATCACTTCCACCAAAGGCATCACCGGCGCCGGATTAAAGAAGTGCATCCCGATCACGCGTTCAGGCCGGTCGAGCGCTTTGGCGATCGCCGTTACCGATAGCGATGAGGTGTTGGTCGCCAGAACCGCCGCCTCCGGCAGTGTGGCTTCCAGCGCAGCGAACACTTTCTTTTTCGCCGCACCGTCTTCAACGACGGCCTCAATCGCCAACTCTACTCGATCGAGGTCCTCGATGGCCTCGACCTGCGTCAGTCGATTCACAGCGGCGTCGCGTTCCGCCGGCGTCATGCGTCCCTTCTCGACGCTGCGCGCGAACCGCTTCTCGATCCCCGCGATCGCGTTCCGTAAGGCGTCCTTGTCAAGATCGATCAAATGGACCCTGCAACCGTTCGTCGCCGCGAGCTGCGCAATCCCCGCGCCCATGGTCCCCGCGCCGACAACAGCGATCGATTTCATACTGCTCCTTCATTTCCTCGGAGAGTCAGAGAAAGGCACCGCCACCGTGAAGCAAGAGCAAAGAGGAGAGGACCGGCCTCGTGCTTCGTTACACCTCAGATGATGGATGCCATCCGGTGGAGGCTGCCGAAGCCCGACGCGGTCCGGGCACCGCCATGCCGTCACCACGATCCCATGGCGGCGCTTCGCTTGCCCACGCATCATTTCACGTGTCAAAGAGCACTAGTTCTCCACGGTACGCACATTCAGCGCCCGCGGGCCCTTCTCCCACTGCGTCACGTCGAACTCGACTTCATCGCCGTCTTGAACCACAACGCCCGGTATGTCGTTCTGATGCACGAACACGTCATCGCCCCCGTCATCCGGCTCGATGAACCCGAACCCCTTCGACGCGTTGAAGAACTTCACTTTGCCTCGCCGGGCCGTAGCGGTCACGGGTGTATCCGCAGCGCTGGCCATCGGCGCACGCTTCTTCCGCTTCGACTCGACCACCGACGCCTCCACCAGTGAGTAAAGAATGGCCCCCGCGAAGACCATCACCAGGCCCGACAAGACGAGCGTCATGTTGAACATCGAATCGGCATCAGCCGCCAGCTCACGATCCGCTGTCACCGCCGTATCCAGCGACGTAATCAGCTCGCCGACAATGCCCTTGACCGCCGCCGCGTTGGACGCCGCGGACGTACTCAACCGGTAGTTCGTCTTGTTCCAGTCCAGCGCGAGACGCGAGTCGAAGATCCTCCCCGGCAACGGCGCGAAGGTTTCGCGTGTGGCGATGTAAACATCCCAGGCCTCCCGCTGGGAGGGGCGCATAAGATCGACGAGCTTCGCCACATCCCCTGTCGCTTTCTCGTTCGCAGACCACTGTCGGTTGAACAGTGCGCGCGCGCTCGCATCCCCGGACACGAAAATCCTGCGGAGTTCGTCCAGCGCCAGCGCGAAGCTTCTTTGCGTGACCGAAAGCGAAGTCAACAAATGAATACTGCGACGCTCGCCATCCCCGGTCTCAACCCCATCCCGTTCGCCCAACGCACGTTCTTCGTCCTCGATTACGGAAGAAAGTTGCTCAATCATCTGCTGGGCCAACGGAACAGCCTGCGAAACGAGCAGTTGATAGGACGGCGTGTTCTCTGGAGTGCGTGCAATCCGCTCGATCTCGTCCTGGACGCCCCGAAACGCGATCAGTTGCGACCGCAACCTGCCCAGGCGGCCCGCATTCTCGGTCGAAACTCGCTCGGAACTGAGCGAGCCCAGCGTGGCCAGCCCCTCATCGATCGTATCCCAGGCCGCACTGCGGCGCGTCGTGTGGAAACTCGCCGCGTGGATGTCCGTCCCGAGAATCACGAACCCCTGCAGCGCCGCCATCGAGCCTTGGATTCCCCCCAAGATCCGCTCGCACACCCGAGCCGCCCGCAAACGCTGCTCCACCACTTCGCGATGCTCTCGAGCGAGTCCCGCGTACATCGACAAGATGAAGACCACACCCGCGACCATGACCACGATCATGCCGCCAAGGGCGAGAATCCTGCTGCGGCTGGCGACGCGATTCATACTTGGTGCTCCGTCATCTCGGCCGTCCGATACGTCAGCCCTCGGTGGTCGGGAGTCCGTTTCGCGACCCCGGGGCACGATCGCTTATCATGCTCATTCAGCCAAAACTGGCAAGAATCGAACGATGCACCGGATTCCACCGGTTCAGCGCGTGCGTTAGGAGGGCCTGTGACACGCCGGGTGTGGGAACCGGACCCCAAACCCGAAACTTAGCGCAGGCAGATTGCCTTCTTGTCTCAAGCCGGTCCATTTGGACCCTGGAAGGGTCGCCTCTTGCGACCTGGGGGGGTTCCGCTATACTGGCTGGTTCGCGTCCGGGCGGAAGGGCTAACCGAGTGTCGTGTCGCCCTCCGGACCGTTGGGAAGCAGAGGTGTTCGATGTCGCGAGTGTGCCATTTTACCGGTAAGAAGACCCGTGCGGGCCGATCCATCGCCCGGCGCGGAAAAGCCAAGTATCTCGGCGGTGTAGGCCGTAAGACCACCGGGATCACCAAACGCAAGTTCAAGCCCAACATCCAGCGCGTCCGCGCCGTGGTCGACGGGAAAGTCTGCCGGATCAAGGTGTCCGCGAAGGCCATCCGGATGGGCCTGGTGGTCAAACCACCTAAACGCAACTGGCCTGGCCACGACGCCGTGCAGCCGCCTGCAGCGGAAGCCGAACCGACCCAGCCGAGCGCGCCGACCGAAGGCAAAACCGCGCCCGACGATGCGTCCTGAGTTCAAGACCGACTCGACGGCCCGCGATTTTGCGCATGATTGTCGTAAACACCGAGACCATCCCTGGATACACTATCCGCGAGGTCAAGGGGCTGGTCCAGGGAAACACCATCCGTGCCAAACATCTCGGACGCGATGTCGCCGCAGGGCTCAAGAATCTCGTCGGCGGCGAACTCTCCGGATACACCGAGCTATTGATCGAGTCGCGACGCCAGGCGCTGGAGCGCATGCTCGCCCAGGCGGAGCAGCTCGGCGCCAATGCGGTCGTTAACGTCCGCTTTACGACCAGCGCCATCACGCAGGGCGCCGCGGAACTCTACGCCTACGGCACGGCCGTCGTCACCGAGCAAGAGAGCTGACCTAAGTATGTGGCCCTTTCTCCTTCAGGTCGGTCCGTTCGTCATCTTACTCGTGCTCGCGCTAACCGTCGGGGGGTTTGTGGAACGCGCCCATTTCAAACGCCTCGAGCGGCGTGAATCGCAGCTCCGCGATATGCTCGTCACCGACTTGCGCACCTTTCCGCCTAACACCGCTTCCAGCCCCTGCGGGCTCGTGACCGGCGAGGTCGTCATCGCCTCTGACTATTTCAAGTCATTCGCTGCGGCCCTTCGCTCGATGGTCGGCGGAGAACTTCGCTCCTTCGAGACGTTGATGGAACGCGCTCGCCGCGAAGCGCTCGTTCGCATGCTCGAATCCGCACGTAGATTGGGCGCGGGCGGTGTAATCAACGTCCGATTCGCTACCAGCAACATCGGAAGCCAGCGAAGGAAGCGAAACGCCGCCATGGTGGAAATGTACGCCTACGGGACCGCCGTCCGTTTCAAAGAGCAGCCGCGAGGATAAGGCGTGGCTCCAACCGATCACGACCCTTCCGTCGATCGAGAACCCCATTTTCAGGATACGCCCGCTCGCCCTGATCCCAAGGAGGCAACCGGCACGAACGCGCTCCGCAAGGAGCACCTACGAAGGGATCCCGATCAGGAGCGCGCCACGCACTCGGTGTTTGACGAACCGGCGATGCTTCCCAACCGGGCTGCGGTGTTGATCGATCGAGACTGGAGCTGCCGATGCTGCGGGTACAACCTGCGCGGGCTCATGACCGGACACCCCTGCCCCGAATGTGGGAAGATCGAGTTGTACGAACCGCCGCGCGACGGGGAACTGACGTACATGCAGTGGGTGGCATCCCAAACGGTGCAGCCCCCGCGCCGACAGGCCTGGTTCGTCACGATATTGGTGCTCTTCGCGGCGCTGCCGGCAGCATTCCTTTCCGCTTTCTTGGTTGTCGAACAGACCGGCCCGCTCCTCTTCATCGCCTTCGGTCCTTTCGTTGTTGAACTTCTCAAGATTGCGCCGGTCGCGACGCTCGTAGAGCGGAAGACGCGACTGAGCTTTGACGCGAAACACCTGTATGCCATGGCCATGGGCACGGCGTTCGTCTTCGCGGTCGTGCAGAACCTCGTCCACCAATGGTCACTCTTCCCCGCTGCCCCGCCCGAGCAACGCGTCTATCGTTGGCTCGTATGCATCCCGCTGCACATGCTGTGCACCGGAATCGCCGCGCGCGGACTCGTCACCGTCTGGGAGCGAGCCCGGAGGGAGAAGCGAACCGTCGGTGCGTCAGCCGCATCAGCCGCCCTGATCACAGCCGTCGCTGTCCACGCCTTGTACAACGCCGCCGTCTATTTCACCCACTCCGCCGGATACGGGTTCTAGAGCGGATTGACGCTTCCTCACTGAACGGCGAGCCGAAGGACATCCGGTTCGAGCAAACTCGGCGCAGCCAAGCTGGTATCGTTGGAGCGCCAATCCCACTGCGTTCGCTGCATACAATCAGCCGAGGCTGCCACAACGCTCCTGACACCACAAAAACGAGGGGCCGAGACCATATCCTATCCAAACACGCAAGATTCGCTCACTTTTCACTTGCACCCGCAACGACAGTGGGTCATACTTCACGTAGCTATCGGGCCAGAAGACATCCCAGAATTGCGAAGGAGGATTGCGCGATGAGCCTATCCAATCGTGTCCTGTTTCTAGGATTCCTCGTAGTGCCCTTGCTTACCTCCTCTTCACCCCTATTTGCAGCCGGCGACTGCAATCATAACGGTATCCCCGACCAGGATGAACTGGTCGGCAACGACTGCAACAACGACAACGTTCCCGACGAGTGCGGTGTACCGATCACCTGCAATTCGTTCGAGACGACTCGGCATGCTGACTGGATCTACCCTCGCCTAGGAGAGCATGTCGTTCTGAAAGACGACGTGGCTGCAGTCGGCACAACTTGGGCCAGGGGCACCTGCGCCAAAGTTCTTGTATATAGAACCGTTGGCATGGATTTCGTATTTGAACAATCTCTGGACAGCGTCCACGATTGCTCAGGCTACGAGCTTCGCTTCGACCTCGACGGCGACGTGATTGCCATTGTTGGACACGACGGGTCGAGTCCATTCGTCGATGTCCACCGCTTTGACGGGCTCACATGGCAACTCGAACAGACCCTCACCCCGTCTGGGGAGACAGCCGGCTTCGGGGACGCCGTAGCCGTCAGCGGTGATACCGTGGTCGTCGGAGCCCGTTTCGACTCTTCGGCAGCACATGCGGCCGGGGCCGCGTTTGTTTTTCAATATGATGGCACCTCCTGGGTCGAAGCGCAGAAGCTGGTCGCCTCAGATGCCGACTACGATCGCCCACCTGGTCGTCAATTCGGTGCCAGCGCCGCAATTCAGGGCGATCTGCTTCTCATCGGTGCGGGAGACTACGATCGATACTACGGGCCACATGAAGTCTATGCGTTCTGGCACAATGGCACGAACTGGTCGGAAGTACAGAAAGTTACAGGAATTCGAAACTTCGGAATGAGTCTCTCGATCTCGGGACAATCGACCCTCATCGGCGGCCAAAAAGGAAACTGCGCAGTCGACGGACTGGATTACTATTGCTACTCCGTCCGTCCCAACCAGTCGCCGTGCGGATGCCAACCTGTACGATCATTCGAACTCAACGGGCAATCGCTCGTTGAAAAGGAAGACGTCGTAGCCTGGGACGTAACCTCGGTGAGCTATTTCGGCGACGCGCTGTCACACGACGGCAACGTGCTTGCGGTCGGGTCATCCAATGAGCTCGTTCAAGGCTGCGATTGCCCAACCACTTATGTCTACAGATTCGACGGAACATCCTGGACTAGGAGCCACAACCTCTTGCCATCAATCTTGGGGGACGGCCGTGAGTTTGGCCGCAGTGTCTCAGTAAGTGGCAACAGGGTCTTGATTGGATCACCGTCGGAGGGATGCGGTGGCGGAACGACCTGCGGCGCCATCTACCTGTACGACCTGTCAGGCAGTGATGACAACTGCAACGGCGTGGCTGACGCGTGCGAGTGTACCCCCGTTCCAACTCCGCTTCCTGCAGCGGTATCCACCAAGAACCGGTACTTGTCCTTCTCCGGCGGCGAATCGGGGCGAGATCTGGGCGTTCGCGTTCGTTTTGACAATCTCCCGGGCGTTCATGGCTTTTTCAACGGCGCGACGATGTGGGTCGGACCACCAACGGCCCTTAGCGAGAACTCGGGCAGTGTCCATCCCAGGCCGGACGCCGAAAATGTGCTTGTGGCCACTTTGCAGTGTGAACCGTACATGACCGATTGGTCCGCCTTTTCGTTACCGATTCACGTGTACGATCCAAACCTTGTCCCCGGTGCAACCTACACGATCGACTTCCACGACCCGACATGCGGTTCGTTCTACGGTCGGCCGAGCTTCTCGCAACCGCTGACGATCACATTGAGCGATTGGGGCGACGTGACCGGTCCGTTCGATGATGAAGCCGGTCGTTGGCCTGCACCGGACGGGCAGATCGACGTACCGTTCGACGTGGTTTCCATACTCGACAAGTTCGAAAACCGTCCGGGCGCTCCGAGCAAAGTCGTGGTCGATCTTGAACCCGGAATCGTCGATGGCATTGTCAGCATCAGTGACGTTGTCGCAGCCTTGGAGAGCTTTCGCGGCGCGATTTACCCCTTTGACCTCGGCCTGCCGCGCTGCCCGGAAGCGCCACTTCGTCCAGAACTGTAAGCGGTGGACGCGGTCCTGCTGACGCCCAGGAACTCGTCTTCCGGACAATTCCGTTCGACCCCCGGGAACGGTTGCAGCCATCACGGACGGTGGCAAGGCGGGTCGCCAAGGTCTCGAGGCCTGCCGCATGCATGATCTGACCCGCTGCCCTGGTTTGGCCACTGGTCGTTCCGGTCCCTTCGCAAGCGTCCATTGCCATGCCGTGCCCCGAATTCCCATCACCTCCGCGCGGCGAGTTTCCCGATAAAGACGCTAGCGGATGACGTACGCACTTACGGCGGGCAGGGAGGCCCGCGCGACGGATTTGGCGAGCATCGCCCCACCGGCATGGAGGCGCAGGGGTGACGGACATCAACGGGATCATCAAGACCGCAGCTCTGGCGACGGCGCTGACCCTTATCCTGCATCCGTCGGTCATTGCCGCGTCCGAGGTCGACTTCGTCTTTATTCCAGGCACCGACGTACAGGTCGACGGACCCACGCACGCTTTCCGAATCAGCCGCTTCGAAATCCGCAACGACCAGTTCGTCGAATTCCTCAACGACGCCAAGCTCAACCCCGACAACGAACGTGGCCGGTTCATGTTCTTCGACACCCTCACCGGTGACGTCTATGTCCACTCGCAGCAAACCGGCAGCGCCGGAACCGATCCCGACCCACTGACGACGCTGATGTTCTCCGCATCACTCTCCGGGCAGATTGAGATCCTCGCCGACGTCTATCAAGTCGTCACCACGCCGACCGACTTCTCCTCGCACCCCGTCACCGGCGTAAGCTGGTACGGCGCCGTCAAGTACTGCAACTGGTTGACGATGGACACGGGTCTCGCTCCCTCCGACCGCGCCTATACCGAATCCGGCAGCGACGACCTCATCGGCTGGCATCCCGTCACGATCGCCCGCGAAGACTGGGCCACCCGCGACCTCACCGACGCCGAGCGTCTCGCGCTGCTCGAGGTGCTCGGCTATCGCTTGCCGATGGATGGCGGCGACGCCGCCGCCAATCCGTCTCTCTATAACGAGTGGTTCAAGGTGGCTTCGCGCAAACCCGACGACGTGTCAGGGCTTCCCATCTTCGGCGCCGATTACGGCTTCGGACGCGATCTTCTGGGCGATCCTGACGCCAACTACCGCTGCAGCGGCGACCCGTTCGAGGATCCGCTCGAGTGTATCTCGGGCGGAACAACGCCCGTCGGCTTCTACGACGGCCTCAACACACTCGCGGATGGAACGTCAACCCAATCCACCGACAACGGCTACAACCTGTTCGACCTGTCCGGTAACGTTTGGGAGTGGATGCAGGATCAGGGATTCGATCCGAACGACCGGCAGAACCGGGGCGGTTCCTTCCGAAGCAGCAGCCAATCGCTGTTGCTTCCCAGCCGCGCCGTGCGGCTCGCTGACGCCGTCAGTGACGCGACCGGACTCCGCGTCGTGCAAAGCGTCGCCCATGACCTTCTCGTGACACCCAACGCGGAATTGACCAACACCGGCCCCTGGGGCGGCCCGTACGACACAGAGCAGCCGACCGCAATCACCTACCGGGCTCAAAACGTCACCGATCACGACGTCACTCTCGCACTCGACGTCAGCGCAACTTGGCTGACGGTCTCCAACGTACCGCCTACCGACATCCTCATCCTGCCTTACGGATACGTTGATGCGGCGGTGTCACTCACTCCCACATGTGATGGAACGTTGACACTCGGCGAGAACACGACCTCGATCCGGTTCGAGAATACGGCGGAAGGGACATCCGTTGTCCGCACGGCAAGACTCACCGTGACCGAACCGCTCACGGTCTCGCCGAATGTTACTTTTGACGTCGCCGAGTTCTTCGGCCGGCCCACGCCGACCCGCGTCTACACACTGACCAGTGAGTCCGAGTTACCGGTCAACTACACGGTCGCCTGGACGGACACGTCGGATCCGCCTCAGCCTCTGGGTTGGCTCCTGCTCAATGGCGATCCAGACGATGCGACCGGAACGGTGTCACCGCTTGGCACGGGTGAACTCGCCGTCTCGTTCGACACGAGCCTCATGGATGCGGGGACGTACGCGGCCGATGTCAACTTCACCGACGACTGCACGCTCGAGGCGTTTGTTCGACCGGTGAGGATCATCGTAAAACCAACGTTCTCCGTCACGCCCGCTGAAGATGTTCAGTCGGCCGGCGTAATCAGGGGTCCATTCACGCCCGACCATCTCTTCACCCTCACGAACCTCTCCGGCGGCCGAATAACCTGGGTCGCTTCCGCAACGCCGATTAGCCCCGAGACCGAATCGGACTGGCTCGACCTGACGCCGCCGGTGGGCGCGTTGTTGGCCAGGGGCGATACCGTGGATATTCTCGCCAGCGTCAACGCACTGGCAGATTCAAAGCCCGTCGGCACGTATGAACTCATTATCGAATTCCGCCACCTTCAGACCGGATTCAAGGTCCAGCGCAAGCTGACGCTTGATATCACCGAAGTCGTCGTCGATCCGCCGGGCGACGTGACCTTCACCGGCTTGCTGGGAGGGCCTTTTGATCCAACGAGCACGGTGTACACCATTCGAAACACAAGTCTCAGCGAGATGCCATGGCGCGTGGACTTCACCGAGACGACCGTGCCACCCAGCGGACAGGCGTGGCTGACAATCTCACCTGCAAGCGGCGTTATTCTCAACCCCACCGGCGAGATGGACATCACGGTATCACCCTCCGTTCAGGCCGCCAGACTGGACACGAGTACTTACACTGCAACCCTCACATTCCGGAGCAAGTTGACCGGCGCAACGACGCAACGACTCGTCACACTGATCATTGGAGATGAGGGTTTCGCCCTAGACATGGTGAGCATCCCGGCGGACCATCTCCAGCCGAGCGGACCGGACTATCTCTATCGCGTCGGCCGTTACGAGGTCACGAACTCGGACTTCGTGAGGTTTCTCAACGATACGTTGGAGAACTCGACCGAGCCGCGTGCGGCTTACCTCGACCATGACACGACGGCCAAAACGCTTCGCCTGACCGGTGACGCCACGTTGCTCTTCGACGCCGCCGTGGGCGGTGCGATCGACTTCGTCGACGGCGCCTACATCATTCAGAGCGGAAAGAAACTTCTTCCGGTTGTCGGCGTAAGCTGGTATGGCGCCGTCAAATACTGCAACTGGATGACGCTGAATCAGCAGATGGATTCACCGGACCAGCGCATCTACACCGAAGGTCCGACGGCGGGCGACTTCGATTCCCTGGATCCCCCCGATCAGGTAGTCGCGCGCCGAGGCTTTCGCCTTCTGATGGACGGCGACAGTTCAACAGCCGCCGCATACAACGAGTGGTACAAAGCCGCCGCCTGGAACGACGGCACCGAGAGCAACGCCGCCTACGGTTTCGGCCGCGACACGCTGGCCGATGCGGACGCTAACTTCCGCGAAAGCGGCGACCCGAACGAACCCGGTCTCACCGCCGTGGGATTCTACAACGGCGTCAACGCCCTGGCCGACGGGATCACGCTGACCAACCTGAACGGCAACGCGTACAGCTTGTTCGACATGACAGGAAACGTCGCGGAATGGTCGCACAACGTGGGCCGCGTCGGTACGGAGCGCGCCATTCGCGGAGGCCATTTCGACAGCGCCTCCGCATCCTCTTCTCTTCGTAACGACACGCGCGGTTCGCTGCCGGCCACCGCCACCCTCTCATTTGTCGGGTTCCGCGTGTCACAAACGATCGAACCGGTCGATCTCACGATGTCGCTGGCGGATGGTGAGTCGAGCCGAATCAACGGCATGGTCGGCGGGCCGTACACGTTTCCCGGAGGCGTGGCTGACCGGACGGCGTTCACACTCCAGGTAGAGAACGCCGGAACGCAAACGGTCGACGGTCTGACCATCACCATTTCTCCGGCATGGCTGGAGGTTGACGGCATCGCACCGCGACAGATCCCTCCCGCCACACGCGTCGACATCCCGCTTCGCGTGGCGGATGCGGCGACCGCTGCCGGAATCTCTCCGGAACCTTCAGGCGACTTTGCTCTCGTTCCCGGAACCGACCTTCAAACCGACGGCCCGGTCCACGACTTCTGGGTGGGGCGCGCCGAAGTTACAAATACCGAGTTCGCGGCGTTTCTTCGTGACGCCCGAGCCAACGCCGACAGTGCCACACCCGACGTGCGAAGTCATTACCTCTATTACGATCTTGCGTCCGGCAGCCTCTGCATCAACGACAAACAAGCGGGAGAGGAAGGAAAGAGCCGATCCTGCGCTGGATCTTCCACGCTTCTGTACGACGCCTCCGTGGGCCGCATTCAATTCGTGGACGACGATGACGATTACGCGATCGACATTGGTTTTGAGAATCACCCGGTGGTCGGCGTCACCTGGTACGGGGCGGTCAAGTACTGCAACTGGCTGAGCACGACGCAGGGCATCCCCACGCCACTCCGTGCGTACGAAGAAGCTGCGGCGCCGAATGTCGGCGGTTGGCACCCCGTCGTCGTCGACGACGTCACCTGGTCGTCTGGAAGCATGAGTCCGACGGCCCGCAAGCTCCTGATCGAGGATACACTGGGTTATCGCCTTCCGATGGACGACGAAGCAGCGGCCGCCGCCGTTTACAGCGAGTGGTTCAAGGCCGCATCACGCAAGGATGTTGACAGCCAGGGCTTGCCCGTTTTCGGCGCGACCTACGGATTCGGTCGCGATGACCCGCTCGGCGCCGTCGACGCCAACTACTTCGCCAGTGGCGACACCGAGAATGATCAGACGACGCCGGTCAAGTTCTTCAACGCCACATCCACGCTCTATACGGAGCCCGTAACGGACTGCCTCGCCCCGACGCCCGAACCGGCTGTCACCAAAGACACCGACAACGGTTACGGTCTCTACGACCTTTGCGGGAATGTGGCCGAATGGACACAGGAATTCGGTATCGATGCTCCCCATGATCGGGCATTGCGGGGCGGTTCTTTCAGAGATGACGTCACATCGCCGAACCTCCTCAATATCGGTCGCACACTACTGGCGCCGGGTGCCGCTACCGACGACGTCGGTTTTCGAGTGGTGCGTGGCACCGGGCACATCATCACGGTTGTGGTCGCGGACAATCTCGGCGGCGCCGGACAAACGCGACACCTGCTGCTCGACCTTCGTGAACCGTTCGACGTTCAGCCGTTGTCCGGAATCGCCGAGACCGGGCTCTATGGCGATGACTTCTCCGGGCGAAGCCACTCCTTCACCCTGACCAACCCGTCCGATGCAGAGATGGGCTGGACAGTTACGATGGATCAGACGTGGATCGATGTCCAGGGTCCGGTCACCGGGGAATCGACAGGAACTCTGACGGGAGGAGCGTCCATCACGCTGGATGTTACGACCGAGGACTCCGTCAACGACCTGGCAACCGGAACGCACGAGGCCGTCGTACTCTTCACCAATACGACCACCGGTGAGTCTCAGTCGCGCACGTTGGACCTCACCATCGGTCAGCCTGTGAGCGTCACTCCCGATGGCGATGCGACGATGGCGTTCGACGGACTGTGGGGCGGGCCTTTTGCCACGCCACTCTCCCACACACTCCACCTCACCAGCGATGTGACTTTCCCATTGGCGTATACTATTTCGGCCGATCGCACCTGGCTCACATTGGACCCACCGTCCGCGCTCAGCGGCACACTGGATCCGGACGGCTCGATCGATGTAACGGCAACCATCGATGAGACGGCCGACGCACTCGATGTGGGCGACTACAATGTCATCCTGGCATTCGTATGGACTGACCCGGACGACGAGAGCCAAACGGCCACGATCAGTCGAACCGTCGCACTCAATGTTACCGACCCCGTCACGATCGCGCAGCCGCAGGAACCCTGGGCGATCGGCCCGGACCTGGACCTGCTCCCCAGCCAGAACTACACGCTATCCAATACGGCGACGTACCCCGTCGAGGTCGACGTCAGTGTCGATGCGGGCTGGCTCGACGTCGACGCCCCCGTGGTTGTGCTTCTCCCCGGCGTGGGTCAGGAGCAAATCGTCAACGTGAACGTGAATGCCAACGCGCGAACACTCTTCGACGGTGAGTATCGCGCGGCGCTCACCATCGAGAACGCATCCGCCGGGATCCTCCAATGTCGCAACATCGTGCTGATGATCGGCGAAACGATGTCGGTCGATCCGTTTGACGACTTCATCGCCCACGGCGTTCTCGGCGGTCCGATCCAACCGCAGGGTACGGCCTACCGCCTGATCAACGTCGCGCGCGACGCGGGAGGCCCGATCGATTGGCAAGTCACCGTGACCACGCCGGGTGTCGATTGGCTGTGGATGAACCGTCAACGAGCAAGCGACGGACCCCTCAGCGGAACACTGATAGATGGCGAGGCGACGACGGTCATCCTTTCGATCGATACAGCCGCCACGTCGACACTGAGCCCCGGCCTGCACGACGTGACGATCGAGTTTTCCGATCTGACCAACCAGGAGACTGCCGTTCGAACGGTTTCGCTATCCGTTGTCGATCCGCTCGTCACCTTGCGCGAGTCCCTCGTCCCGTCTTCAGCCCGGCAACCCGGAGGACCGTCGTACACCTATAACATGGCGAGGTATCCTGTAACGAATGCCGACTATGCAGCCTTTCTCAATGACGCGCTCGCCGGCCCCGGCAACGAACGCGGGGCCTATTTGTACTTCGACACGGACTCAGGCGACGTCTACCTCAACACCGCGGCGATCGGAACAACCGGGGTCGACGGAACGGGCACCTTTGTCTTCAACGCGACGGTGAATCCGCACGTGTCGTACGATGCGACGCTGGGGACGTACGTTGTCGCCGTAGGCCGAGAAGACCATCCCGTGACCGGGGTGAGCTGGTACGGGGCAACCAAGTTTGCCAACTGGCTGACACTCGATCAGGGTCTTCCGACGACCCAGCGCTGCTATCAAGAATCCGACTCAACGGATCTTGACGGCTGGCGTCCCGTGTCGATCTGGGAGCGGAACTGGGTCGTTCGGGATCTCGCAGACACCGAGCGTATCTCACTGATCGATAAGTTTGGATTCCGCCTTCCTATGGACGCCGGAAGCGACAACGACCCCGTCAGCTCTGACGAGGCCGACGCCTACAACGAATGGTACAAGGCCGCGGCTTGGGACGACGTGGCCGGCTTGAATCGCCTCTACGCGTTCGGGAGGGACACGATCGGCGGTGCGGATGCGAACTTCCGCGACAGCGGCGACCCCATGGACAACGACACGACGCCGGTGGGATACTTCGACGGAACGCTGAAGGGAACGACGTTCGCAACGAACGGCAACAACAACGGGTTCGGGTTATTCGATATGGCGGGTAACGTCTTCGAGTGGATGCAAGGACGGTTCAACAACAGTGCGAGCGGGCTGAGCTTTCGCGCAGCGCGCGGCGGGAGCTGGGATGACGCGGTCAACTCGCCCGACCTGCTCGCCGTATCGCGGAACCTGGCACCGGCGAGCGTGTGCGACTCACGGATCGGATTCCGTGTGGTTCGCGTCCCCGAGGTGCCCGACGGTGACATCAATCGAGACGGCGTCATCGACCGCAAAGATGTGGGAGCGTTGCCGAATTGCCTGACGGGTCCGCAGCCGTCGGCGCTATCCGGTCTTCTTGCCGGGTGTAAGCCGCTTGATCTGTACGAAGATGGAGCGATCGATCTGCACGATGTGAGCAAGCTCCAGACCGCGTTCGTCGGACCGTAGGGGCAAGGGGTCGACGGGCGGCTCACCTGAAGGAGTTTGACGCGCCTGCGATCTTCGTGAACACTGTCCGTCATGAAGATCAGCGTCGCACAGCTTCAATGCACATCGGACGCCGAATCGAACCGGGCCAAGGCGAAGGAACTGGTGGAACTGGCGGCAGGCGAAGGTTCCGACTTGGTGCTCTTCCCCGAAATGTCGGTGCTCGAGTTCTTCCCCCGTGTTTGCCACGATGAGTCGTTCTTCTGTTGCGCCGAGCCGATCCCCGGTCCAACGACGGAGTGGTTCGCGCAACTGGCCAGGCAAAACAACATCCATATCGTGTACAACCACTACGAGAAGTCACCGGAGCACCTGTTCTTTGACGCGTGCGCCGTCGTCAACCGCAACGGCGAGTTCGTCGGCCGCCAGCGGATGATGCACATCGCCGAGGCAGCGGGTTACGACGAAAAGTTCTACTACACGCCGGGCTGGGATCAGTATCGCGTGTTCGATCTGGAAGGCTGGCGCTTCGGGATTGCGATCTGTTACGATCGACATTTCCCCGAGGTGTTTCGCAGTTTCCTGTTGCAGGGGGCGGAGCTGGTGTTGATCCCGACGGCGGTGGCAGCGTCTGAGCCCTTCACCGACGTCTATGCGATGGAGATGCAGGCGGCGGCGATCACGCACGGCGTCTACATCGCAATGGCCAACCGTGTGGGACGTGAAGACCCGCTGCATTTCATCGGCCAATCCATGGTGATCAGTCCGGAGGGGAAGATCCTCGCGCAGCTCGGGGCCGAGTCGACCGCGGCCTCTACAGTTGAGATCGATAAGGCATCCGTCACGCGAGGTCGCACACGGTTCCCCTTCCTGCGCGATCGCCGGCCCGACACCTACGGCCTCGTTTCCCAATCGCCGCCGCTTTGAACCGGCAGTTCCGCTTTATAGCGCAACCAGTCCAAACGTAGCGGAAGACTGGCAGGATTCTCCGGGCGAAATGGACCCCCGAACGCTACGATCGGATAGAGCTTGCTCTAGAGCGGTTTCACTTAATTCGTAGCGCGTTCGGCGCCTGTTAGGGTTGCGCCCTGCGCGTGTTGTCCGTAGATTCGTTCCGGGCCCCCGGAGTGGGGCAGGAAGGAGTCACGGATGGCAACGCCGTATTCGCAGGAT